>PMXH01000299.1 GCA_003165855.1 Acidobacteriaceae bacterium
CGCGCACGCTGCTCACCAGCCGGCCCAGACCCTCCACCATGCGCGCGAAAGCGTTGCCCAGCGTATCGTGCGCGGAGCGCGGTTTGACCTCAACCGTAAGATCTCCGCCCGCAATCGCTTCGGAAACTCCCGCCATCTCCTTGAGATAGATGACCATCTTGGCGAAGCCCCGTGCCAGTTCCCCAATCTCATCGTCGCGCTGCACATCGATGCTGTGTTCCAGATCGCCGGTGTCGCCGATCTGCCGCGACACAATCATCAGATTGGTCAGCGGTCCGGTGATCGACTTGGCGGTAGTGTAGGCAACCACCACGCCCAAGCCCAAAGCAAACAGGGTGCTTACTATGGAGGCCATGATCGTCCAGGTGCTCGCGGTCTCATCCGATTTCCGCCGCGCTTCCACCAGCTTGCGGTTTTCCCCATCGGCCAGATCGAGCGCGTCCGTCGAGTTCTTTACCCACGAAGAAGCGTCCTTCTGTAAGTAGTAAATCTGCAATTCGGCGACGGTCGCGTTTCCTGAGTCAACGTCCTTGCGTTTCTCGATCAGCGGCTGGGCAAACTCTTTGCCCCACGCCTGCTCCAGTTGCTCCACCTTGGTCAGCGCGGTTCGCTCCTGCTCGGAGTTGGCCAGCGACTTGCCCTGCTGAAGTTTGTCAGCGAGGGTGCGCAGACCCTCGTTCATCCGGTCCACTTCCCGGGTGTCGCCACTGAGCAGGTAATTGCTTAGGTAGAGGCGGTTCTGCATCATCTGAAAGCGCACTTCGTTGGTGGCATCCGTCAGCTCGAGCGAGGCTGTGGCCGCAGCCTTGGCGGCATGCTCCCGCTGCACTGCCAGCAAGTTCACCAGGAACAGCACCACCACCATGCTCAGAATGATTCCGAAATTTACATAAAGCTTCTTGCCGATCGTCATGCCGTTTCCTCCCAGCCGCCCCGTCTGCCCTTAAGCTCTACTGATGCGGTTCAAACTTGAAATCCACTACTCCTGAGCTTTCCATCGCTGCCGGCTCAAAGCGCCACTTCTTGACAGCTTCCAACGCCGCTGTGGCCAACACCGGATGCCCACCCACTATTTTTGCGTCTTTTACCGTCCCGTTCGCAGCCACCACTACTTCAATCTTCACCGTGCCCGTGATATTCATCTTCCTGGCCAGTTCGGGATATTCCGGCTGCACTTTGCTCTTGGCCCGGCGCACAATTTCGTTTTGCGTTCCTTGCGCTCGCAGCCCTACAACCCCCAGCCCCGCCACTATCGCAATCACCGCCAACCCCACCCCTATCCGTCGCAAAGACACAGTTCCTCCTTGGCAATAATCCTGGCAATCCCTTTTGGAGCAACGCCGTGGCCACGCGTCGCCTTTCGAAAAAACCAAAGTCACTTGGCGGATGTCCCTGCAAAACAAAGACTTACCTCGAACTGTCAACTCCCTCCCCGACCCTGTCCCGACATTAGCTGCGTCTCATCTTCGGTGTCGCACGCCCGCGATTCTCAAAGTGAGAGGCCGCACCCCCATAATTTTCGGGATTTCACACTAAGGCACCCACCCACCCATTTTCCTTGACTCAAATTGAGATGACGGGATATTTTTCCATTAGATTCAATCACTTGTAAGAAGCGCAAGCGTCCTGTGTCCGCGGGTGACGTTCTGAACATGGCCGGAGGCAATTCGACACCTTTACCGGAAGGCCATGTCTTGCCCAATTCCGACGATGCCTTTCAGAGACTCCTCTTGCAGCTTGCCGGCAAAGCTGCCGAACGCTTCGATTCCAGCGCTCTGATCCAGCTCTTCTGCCGTGCTACCCGCGAGTTCTTCCAGGTCACCGGCGTATATTTCTGGCGGCGCTCTGCGGGCGACGAACTTGTGGGCGAACAGGCCGATGGCAAGCTGGTCGAGCGTTTCACCGGCCTTCATCTGCTTCCTCAACAGAGCACAATTACCGCCGATGCGGTGCGCTCGCGCCGGACCCTCTTCGTCAATCGCGTGCAGTCTGCAACCTTCCCGGGCGCGCCGCAATTTGACGCTCGCTCTCTTATGGCCGCTCCGCTCGTGGTCTTCGATGAAGTAATCGGCGCGGTGACCTTTCTGCATGATTCCGATGACGGGTTTTTCAATGAGGATCTCGCCGCCAAAGCCACCATCCTGGCCGGACAACTGGGCAGCCTGCTGGAAGCGACCCGGCTGGGCGAAGTATCGCGCGAGGAGCACCGCCGGGCGGAGATCCTGGCCGAGGTCGCCACCGCACTGCACGGAACTCCGGACGTGGCCGCGGTTATTGAGGCCCTGGCCGACCGCCTTCGGCTCCTGTTGCGCACCCGCCTGGTCTCCGTCCTCTTACGCCGCGAAGGACCCTTCGAACTGCGTGCCGTATCCGCCGAAACGCCCCAGTTGGCCAATTCCTTCCGCGCCGGGCATGACCGCCAGACGGTTCGCTTCGCCGCCGATCTCGCGCAGCGTGCCGTGGCCGCCGGTGAGGCCATCACCGTCTCCATCGGCACCGATCAGCACTCGCTTGGCAACCTCGTCTCTCCCGGGCTGTTGATTGCCGCTCCGTTCCGCACCTCGCGTACCCAGGGAGCAATCCTCGTCTATCCGCGTACCGACGGGGTTTTCACGGTCGAGGAAAAGTCGCTGGTATCCGCGATTGCTGGCTTCGGCGCCGTCGCCGTGGCTCACGCCGAACTGTGCGCCACCGCCCAGGGCCAGGCCCAGGAACTGCATCAATTGCTGGAAATCTCTTCCGAGCTCAGCTCCAGCGGCGATCTCGAACATTTCCTGCAGGCCTTTGTTGTCCGTGCCGCGGAGTTTCTCGCCTTTGGCCGCTGCTTCATCGCCCTGCTCGAAGATGGTCAGTTTCACGTGCGCTATGCCGTCAAGGGGGGCGAGTCGCGGCGCGCCGATACCATCTTCCCGGAGGGCATCGCCACGCGTTCCCTGCGCGCCAAAGAAGTGTTCTGGTCCGACGATCTCAAACAGGTGCCCGACGCCGATCCTGAGATTCTCGCTCGCTACAATGCCCGGCAGTTGCTCACTGTGCCGCTATTGGGCGCTGACGGACGGGTGCTCGGCATGTTCGGTGTCCTCGACCGGCTCGACGATACGGGTATCTCGCGGGAGGACATTCGCCGGGCCCGCGCCTTGGCTGCCCAGGTTGCGGTGGTTCTTGAAGTCGCCCACAACCTGCACCAGTCCGAACTGAACCGCCATCGCTCCGACGTGCTGATTCAACTGGCGCGGGAGATTGATGGTCTGCTGCGCCTGCCGGATTTCGCCCGCAAGTTCGTCGAACGCGCCGTCGAATTGTGCGGAGCACACGCCGGCGCCTTTGCTCTGTTTCAGGATGGACGATTCCAGACGGTTGCGCTGCATTCGCTGCCCGTCGTGGCCGGTCGTTTACCAGAATCGAGCGACCATCGCAGGTTGGTGACTCACTCCGAGGAGGCTCGGCCCAACGATCCGCCGAGTCTGGCTCTACCGAGTCCGAGACTGCCGAGCCCGATTCGCGCCGAAACTGCCCACAACAGTAATGAAGATCAAGCCTTGCAGCAGAAATTCGCCAATGCCCTTTCCGAACTGGTTACCCAGCGCCCGGGTGCGATCATCTCTGGCTCCGCAGCCGAGCTGCTGGGTTCGGAACTCGCTTCGAGTTTAGGTTGGAGCGATTGCGTAGCGGCGCGTCTGCCCGGTTCCAACGGAGAACTCGCCGGCCTGCTCTGCCTATCCGGTCGTTCCCGTCCTCTTGCGCCGGCGGATCGTGACTTGCTGGAAGCGATTGCCGTTCACGCGGCGATGGCCCTGGAAAATGCCCGCCTGTTCACTCGCATCGAACAGGCCAACCGCCACTGGCTGGAGATCTTTGACGCCATCACCGACTTGATCGTCGTCCACGATGAGAGCGACAAAGTCCTGCGCGTCAACCGCTCCCTGGCCGCCATGATCGGCGTTGCCCCCAGCGAGCTGATCGGTGTCAACATGCGCGCGCTTCTGGCCCTTACCAGCGAAGCCAAGCTCTATTCATGTCCTTTCTGCCGCTCCATGGGCGAAGACAGCGACGAGTTCGTTCATCCCGCGCTGGACCGCACCTATCTGGTTTCTACTTCGCGCGTGCACGGCGCTTCCGGCGAAGGCCTGCAAACCATTCACGTGCTCAAGGACATCACCGACCGCCGCGAGGCCGAACGCCGTTACCGCGAACTGTTCGACAACATCCAAGAAGGGCTATTCTTCAGCACGCCGGAAGGCCGTTTCATCGAAGTCAACGATGCTCTGGTATCCATGCTGGGCTATTCCAGCCGGGAAGAACTCCTGCAGGTCGATATTCCCACCCAGATCTATTTTTCTGCCGAGCAGCGCAAGCGCCACGCCGAGGCCCTGGAAAAAGATGGCCACCTGCGCAACTTCGAATCCACCCTTCGCCGCAAGAACGGTTCCCCCATCTACGTCCTCATCAACGCCTTCGGCATGTACGACAACCTGGGGCGCTTGCTGCAGATTCGCGGCTTGATGCTCGACGTCACCGGCGTTCATACCTATCAATCGGAACTGCAGCGCGAGCGCGACTTCTCGGCCAAGATTCTCAGCAACACGCAGAGCCTCATCCTGGTCTCCGACACTGCCGGCCTGGTCAGCTACGCCAACCGCCGCTGGTACGAAGCCGGCTTCGAGCAGAAAGAACTTCTCGGGCGTCCCCTGTTGGAGCTTGCCGCTCCCGGTTACGTCCGCCCGTTGTCAGATGCCCTCCAGGCCACTCTGCGCGGCGTGCAGGTCGACAACCTGGAACTCCAAATCACGCGCGGCAATGGCAATGTCGGCCAGTTCTCCGTCAACCTCAGCCCCATGCGCGACGAACTGGGCAACATCAACAGCATCGTGGTGGTCATGACCGACATCACGGACTCCGCCGAGCTGCGAGGCAAACTCGTTCACGCCGAAAAAATGGCAGCGGTCGGACAACTCGTCTCCGGCGTCGCTCACGAAGTAAATAATCCCTTGACGGCGATTCTCGGCTTCGCCGACCTGCTCCTCGAGAATCCCGACCTTCCAGACACTGCCCGCAAGGATCTTCGCGTCATCTTGCAGGAAGCCCAGCGCACCAAGCAGATCGTGCAGAACCTGCTCAGCTTCGCCCGCCAGATGCCGCCGCAGCGCAACGCCGTCCAGCTCAACGTCATCCTGCGCCGCACCATCCAGTTGCGTTCCTACGACTTCAACAGTCACGGAGTCGATATCGTCGAACACCTCGACGAAGGACTGCCCGAGGTGATCGGCGATGCTCACCAACTGCAGCAGGTTTTCCTCAACATCCTGAACAACTCCTACGACGCCGTCCATGAAGTGGGCCGCGCCGCACGCATCGAAATCATGACCACCAAGGCCGGCGAAGCCGTCGAAGTGTCCTTCCGCGACAACGGCTACGGCATTTCTAACCCCGATCGCATTTTCGATCCTTTCTTCACTACCAAGGAGGTCGGCAAGGGAACCGGCCTTGGCCTCAGCATCTGCTATGGCATTGTGAAGGAACACGGAGGCGAGATTCTCTGCCACAACAACATCGACGGGCAGGGAGCCACCTTCATCGTCCGCTTTCCCGCAGCGTCCCACACTGCCTCCCTCAGTGTGGCCGCAGGAGTAAATCAACCATGACAACCCCAGCCATTCAGCGAGCCCTCTTGCCAGTTCTGCTTATCGAAGACGAGCCTTCCATCATGGCTCTGGTCAGCGCCACCCTCGAGCGCAGCGGCTACGAAGTCGTCTGCATCGAGTCCGGCGCCGAAGCCCTGCGCCTGCTCGAAAAAGGGCAATTCCTGGGCGTAGTCTCCGACATGCGCACGCCCGGCGGCGTCGACGGCGCCCAGGTGCATAACTGGATTTCCGCCAATCGCCCGGATCTCGTGAACAAAGTCGTCATCATTACCGGCGACTATGCGAACGAAGAAACCGTCACCACCTTGCGCCAGATCGGCGCTCTTTATCTGGAGAAGCCGTTCCGCGTGCAGGATCTCATTTCGGCTGTCGAAAAAACCATGGGGAAAGCCCGGTGAGTCCAGCGCTTGGCAAACCGCCTCTCGCGAAAGAAGCCCTTCGCGTCCGTCTGTTGATCGTCGACGACGAGCAGAGCATTCGCAAGCTCTGCATGACCGTGGGCGAGGCTTTGGGTTTCATCTGCCTCGAAGCCGATAGCGGTGAATCGGCTCTCGCTCTCCTCGAAGAGCAGCCCGTCCACATGATTCTCAGCGACATGGTCATGCCTCACATGTCGGGCCTCGAATTCTTGGAAAAAGTGAAGAAGCTTGTCCCGCGCACCGAAGTCGCGCTCATGACCGGACACGGCTCCATCGAAACCGCCGTGCAGTCCATGAAGCTGGGCGCTTACGACTACATCACCAAGCCATTCTCTCCCCTCGAAGAACTGCGCCTGTTCTTGCGCCGCATGGCCGAGAAAGTCCGCCTGGTTGAGGAAAACGAATTCCTGCGCCAGCGCACCGATTCCGAAACCGCCGTCCATGGCATCATCGGCTCCTCCGCTAAGATTCAGGAAGTGCTGCGTGTGGCCTCACGCCTCAAGGACACGCGCACCTCCGTTCTTATCTCCGGTGAAAGCGGTACCGGCAAAGAGCTGATCGCCCGCGCCATTCATTTCCGCGGCGTTTTCGCCAACCGTCCCTTCGTCGCCGTCGATTGCGGTTCGCTCGTCCCTACGCTGATTGAGAGCGAACTCTTCGGCTACGAAAAAGGAGCCTTCACCGGCGCTCTGAAATCCAAGCAGGGACTCTTTCAGTCCGCCGATACCGGCTCCGTTTTTCTGGATGAAATCGGCGAACTGCCGCTCGAACTGCAGGCCAAGCTGCTGCGCGTGCTCCAGGAAAAAGAAGTGCGTCCCGTGGGCAGCAACCAGCGCGTCAAAGTGGATGTGCGCATCATCGCCGCCACCAACCGCGATTTAGAAGCCGCTTACAAGAACGGCACTTTCCGCAAGGATCTTTACTTCCGCCTCAACGTCATCACCGTCCATGTTCCCGCGTTGCGCGAGCGCCGCAGCGATATCCCGATGCTGGTGAACTGGTTTTGCGAGCGTTACGCTCCCGGAACCGATCTCCACGTCTCCAACGCCGCCATGAAGGCCCTCATGAACTACGATTGGCCGGGCAATGTGCGCGAACTGGAAAACTGCGTGGAACGCGCCGTCGCTCTAGGCAACGGAAACGTCATCGACCTCAGCGATCTGCCGCCTTCCATCGCTGCCTTGGATTCGTCCTCGTCCCGGTCGGCCTCACCATCCGCGCCTGAGTTCGTCTCCGATCTCGCCGCCTCGGCCGAAGCGAGTTCCGGCCAGAGCGCTGTCGCAGCTCCACTCTCCACTACCGATCTCGAAGACATCGAACGCGCCACCATCCAGCGCGTCTTCGAGCAAGTGAAAGGCGATAAAGCCCTCGCCGGACGCATGCTCGGCATCAGCCGCGCCACGCTCTACCGCAAACTCAAACGCTACAACATCAGCGGAAGCCCAAGCTCCGCTCCGTCGAGCCAAACGCTGCAATAAAAGCAAAGAAAAAGCACCCTGAGAAACTCAGGGTGCCTGTCTATCATCCAACTGCAACTCAGCCTCTACTCGCCGGAAGGCTTCTGCTGTTCCTTCTTCTGCCGTTCCTCTTCCTGCTTTTTCTGCTCAGGTGTTAGCGGCTTGGTTTGCGGCTTCGGCGGAGCAGGCTTCGCCGCTGCCGGAGGAGGTGTACGTTGCTGCGGACGCTCATTTGCCGGAGGCGTTTGCGGCCTTGCAGCCGGTTCGCTCGGCTTTGGTTGGGGCCGATCGGCTTCCGGACGAGTAGGTTCCGGACGCACGGGTTCCGGACGCGCGGGTTCAGTACGCGCGGGTTCGGGATGATTGTTCGGCTGGGCCGCTGACGGATGGTTCACCTCAGGCTGGTTAGGCTGAGGACGATTCGGCTCCGTCGCGGGCGGACGGTTTGTTTCCGGTCGATTGTCTGGCTGATTCATTGCCGGACGATTCGGTTGCGCTGGCTCCTTCGGCTGTGCCGCGGGCGCACGGTTCGGTTCCACCGGCGCAGCCGCAGCCGGCCGCTCGTTCGCAGTCGGTGGATTCCCCGGACGATTCATCGGTTGATTCGCCGTCGGTGCCGGTTGTCCCGGCCGCGCGGCGTTTCCCGGCTGATTGGCCGGATGTCCCACATTCGGCGTTGCCGCTTTGGCCGGAGGCGCTTGCTTCACCATGGGCCGCGCCGCCGCTGTGTTCGCCGGCCGCAGCGTTTGCACTTCGCTTCTCGCTAACGGTTGTCCGGGATGTGCTGCCAGAGCCTGTTGCTGTTTCGCAAACGGTACTGGTGGCGCAGGCGGCGTCTTCTTGGCCACTACCTGCCGGCTCGCGATCGCTGCTGGAGGAGCGGCCACATGACCCGCACTCGCAGCCTTCGCGCCCAACACGCTTTCGCGCGTCGGAGCCACGGCCACGCGCCCGCTCAGTGGCGCAGCCGCGATCTGCTGTGCGCTCACCGTAACCGACACTTTCGCCACCGGTTGCGCGCTGACGAATGCGTGCTGCGGAACCACCATCACCGCGCCCTGAACGCTTCGGTTGGCGTAGGTGATGTTGGTGATATTCGTGGTGTTGTTGATGATGGTCGTGTGGTAAACGTTGGTCACCTGAGTGACGTTCACCGTGGTACTGCTGATGTTGACCCGGGTCACATACGCCTCGCTCACGTGATACGACGGCACATAAACTTCCCGCGGACCGAGCGCAAACCATCCAACATTGCCACCAAAGCCGCCAGGCCCTCCGCCAATGAACACGACCAGCGCGGGCGCGTAGACCGCCTGCACCGCCACTGGCCCTGCCACCCAGCCCCAGCGTCCGCCTACACTCACCCAGCGTCCGTAGTGAAACGGCGCGTAGCCCCACGAGGAGTCGTCCACCCAAGTCCAGCCCCAGGGAGAAATCCAATCCCAGTGGCCTTCGTGATAGGGCGCCCAACCGGCTTCGACTCGATTGGGGAACCAGACGTGCCCGTAGTTCGAATCGTCACGCCAGTCGCCATAGTCATCCAGATCTTCATAGCCGACCACATCGTGCGAGAGATACTGCGCCGAACGCGAGAAGTCGTAACGGTGGTCGCGACCTTCGGACCAGGTATCGAATTCGTCGGGGCCGTAAAGCGGCTCGACGTCGGCATAGAGCGTGTCCGTTCCGCTGAACGTGCCGGTTTGTCCGCCGCGCAAATCGTAGCTCTGGCCCGCGCCAATTGCCTCGCCTTCGCCTGCGCGGACGCTGATCACCGTGTTGCTGCCATCGGCACTCGCCTGCACGCGATAGTGACCGGGCTGGGTGATCGTGAACGCCTGGTTCGGCGTATCGACCTCGAAGTCATCGTCCTCGCCCAGTCGGCGCACCGTAATGTTGATCGCGCCCGAGGTGAGCTGGATTTGAACCGTATCGTCGTCCAGGTTCAGGAACGAGAAGCCAGTATTCGCCGCCAGGCGGATCACGGCCGATCCCAGTTGCACTTCGGCGCGCGAGTCCTCATCGGTCCAAAGCTGGTCGCCCGTAGTCATGGGACGGTTAGGAACCGCTCCCACCCAGTCGCTTTCGCCGGCGGGCTGAAATGAAACCGAACCTTGCAGGTAACCGAGGCGAGCCACGCGGCTGGGCGGGTCGTCCTGATCCTGATCTTGAGCGGCTGATCTTGTCGGTAAAGCAATGGTGGCGAGCGTAATCCCAAGCACAATACTCCACCAGCCTAACTTCAGAGTTGTTTTCATAGAAGGTATATCTCCCAAGCTTTCTTCGCGAGACCCGAGCCTCGCGGAATTCACGTCGACCTTTTGATGACGAAGATGGTCGCTGCGAACAGGGTTTCTCAGAGCGTGCCTGACAGCGACCTAAGAGCGAGCGCCACAAACCGGCCAATGCGCTCGGCTGACACGCTGAGTGGAGTGTTTCTAGGAATATTAAGGATAACAGATCAGCCGGGGCGGAAGCCTCCCTCGCCCGTGGTCTTCAGCGGACGAAAATGCTCAAGAGAGTGGAGGCAGGACCGCGCTCAGGACAAATCTCCTCTTTAGCTTGAGACGCGCTGAGGGCTATGCCTGCCTTCAATACTCCCCAATCGATGTACTACGAAAAGTACACGACCCGAAAGTCAAGTCCACTTCCGTGGTCATCCGACGTCCTCGAAAGTAGGCGTTTCTTCCACACCCTAACCCCTTGATTCTATGGGTGCGACTTAAGCCACACTCGATGAATCAACAACTTCCCTCCCAGAATTTTGTGATTTTGAAATGTTCCAGTTGGAACATTCAATCAATTCGCAAAGGGTCTTTTGACAGACCATCGCCGGACAGGCAACATGTCTTCAACCATGACAACTATGGAGATCTCTGTTGTCCCGGAGCGTAGTGGAGGCGTCCCCGACAGCCGGCCGCGCATCGGACCTGTGCTGGCAATTGCCGCCGTCAGCCTGGCGCTCGGAGCACGCTTTTTCCTGATTATCTGGAAGTACTCGATCAACGTTTTCTTCTACGATCAGTGGGAGTACCTGACCCCGTTCTTCCGCCACCAGCCGAGCTTTGCCGAACTCTTCTTCTTGCAGCACGGGCCGCACCGCGAGGGCATCGGCCTTTTTGCCGACAAGTTTCTCTATCCCCTGACCCACTGGAACGCGCGCGTAGATTCGTTCCTCATTGGGGGTAGTATTTTTGCCGCGATGCTGCTCGCGCTGCGGCTCAAGTGCAAGCTGTACGGTGCGCTTTCGTATTCGGATCTCGCGATTCCCCTCATCTTCTTGTCTCTCGCGCAATATGAGATGCTGGTCGGCGCGTCGAATCCCGCCTGCAGCGGCCTGCCGCTCGGGATGATGATGCTGTACTGCCTCGCGCTTCTCGGCCGCAACCGGCTGCTGAGATATTCATTGGTCTTGGCGCTGAATTTCCTGCTCATCTACACCGGGTATGGCCTTTTCATGGGTGCGGTCACTGCAGGAGTTTTCCTGCTCGAATGCTACTGGAGCCGGCGCCACATGACGTCCGTTCCATTCGCCTATGCCTTGACCGGACTCTTAGTGGCCGCGGCTTCCTTGGCGTCTTTCTTTATCCATTACACTTTTTCTCCCGGTGTGGACTGTTTCGAGATTCCTCATCATCATTTGCTGCAATATCCCTGGTTCACAGCGCTGATGTTCTCGGAGTTTTTGGTTCCTAGGCCTCTTCATGTCTCGTGGGGAATGACAGTCCTCGGGGTGGCAATTCTGTTGGTTGTGGTAACTGTGCTGGGCTGGTATCTGCTCCGCGTGCTGAAGGATGCGCGTCGCCACGAAGCGCTGATCGGCGCTGTGCTCCTAAGCTATTCCCTGCTGTTCTGCGCGATTGCCCCGATCGGACGCCTCTGCCTGGGCATGCAAGCGGCATTTGCCTCGCGCTACGTCACTCTGCTCATCCCAGCCTTCCTGGCCATCTACTTCTATCTGCTGTCGCGGTCGTGGCGTGGCAAGCGGAATCTCGTCCTGGGATTATGGGTTTTGCTGCTCCTGCCTGCCGCCGTGCACAAACCGTGGGAGGATATCCGGTGGTATTCCAACGGCAAGCGCGATTGGGCGAACTGCTACGTGCGTACGGAGAACATCCTCTACTGCGACCAGACCGCCAACTTTTCGATACACCCGAATCCCGAACAGATCGGGGATTTTGGCCATGGACCTGATTTGCAACTGCAGCAGAAGCTCGATTATCTTAAGCAGCATCGGCTGAATCTGTTCTATGACCCTAGTCTCAAATGAATGTCCAGCGTGCGGTTGAGATACTGTCTCAGCCTGAGACGCGGTCTCGACAACCCCCGGTGCGCAGAGTCCGCAACACTCCTAACTCGCTGAAAAATCTAGCTCCTGAGTGCTAATCCTTCCGTTCCGGACTGTGGTCTCGCTCGTGCTTCTCTATCTGCATAACCGCGTGTTCTGGCTCCCCAAAGCTCTTCCTAACCGGGAAGAGGGGGAGCCCAACCGCACTTACAAAGTCGGGGCTGAACCAGTCCGGACTGAATCGGCAGGCTTAAAGAGTAGGGAAAGGGCCAGGATCGCTTTGGGGCAAACAGGCACAGAGAAGGCGCGAGCGGCACAAACCAGTACGGTCGCCGAATTGGCTCGGTTTTTCCCAGAAGCCACGCCCGTACGGATTCCGGTTCAATTCACCCGAGCCGGGGGCGAGGCGGGCATTCCAGGCATCGAGGAGAGAACGGTCATTGAGTTCGGCACCTCCCGCGAAGTCCTGTTCTCCTGCACTGCGCCGTTAGAATTCGCCGACGTATTGCGCCTGCGCAATTCCGACGGCTCACTCGACACGGACGCGTCCGTGGTTGCCGTGCAGTACCAGCCAGGTGCGACCATCGTGGCCGCCCGCTTTCTCAACTCAGTTCCTAACTGGATCGTGAAACCATGACTCCATCAGAACCGACTTCGTCGCATCCTTCGGCACCCACTCCAGACTTCGCGGCGCTATGGTCCAGTGCACGTCGCCTTCATCCTATCTATACAGAACTGGCGCGCGAGTTCGTAATCGACTTACCCGCCTGTCACGATCTCGAAGCCCAAGTGGACACGCCGGGGCGCGAATCCGTGGAACAGGCCGGGCAGTGGCTGAACGATATGGATGATCGCATCCAAGTTCACCAGTTGCGCCAGTTTCTGCAGACCAGCACGCTGGTGGATGCTGACGGCATGATCGTTCTGCTGCGGCACTTCCTGGCGAAGGCGGCTCATACCGACGCCTCGCGCGACAAAATTGATTTCCTGCTGGTGCAGTATTTCAGCCAGGGCGCGCCTACCGAACTTGACGACAACAGCGCCGATATATCTTACGTGGCGCAAGGCCTGGAGTCCGTACTCGGCCCCGTAGAGCTGAAGACTCCGGTGTGGTTGAACGCTTTGGATCGCGTTCTCGAGGCCGCGCGGCGTTGCCGTTCGCTCGACGAACTGCTGCACGGCGGTGTGCTCGAGCAAGGACGCAAAGCCAAGGCGCAGGCCGGCGATCTGTTCTACCTGCCCATTGCGCTGGTGGCGTTCACTCGTTTTGGATACCTCATGCGGCGCGTCTTCTTCCGCCTCATGCTCACCGATCTCAACGACATTCTCGACGGGCTTACCGAACTGGAAGAAAAAGGAGTCAAGACCATCGACTGCCGGCGAGCCCAGTTCTCGGCGCAGGAGCCGATTGTGCGGCTGCGCATGATCTGCCAGTCGTGGAAGGTTATGTTCCAGGCTGAGTATTCTTCCGGTCAGCCGCTGCGCATGCTGGTGGACCTGCGAGCCTCGGTTGATGCTGCGCTGGGCCTCGGTTCGGCCACCGCAGATGCCGGGAAAGCTGTAGCCCCTGCCGCTGCGAAAGCCGCGCCCGCCAAGACGGCAACCGCGCCACGGGCTGTTGGCGCTGCGGCCAGCGCGAAAGGCGCGAAACCCACAACCTCACCGAAGCCGGCTCCGGTAGCACACGCGCAGCCGGAAGCCAAGTCCGCCGTGGCGAAAGCGGATGCTCCTGAATTCGACATCTCCGCAGATGTGCCGGAGTGGAACCCGGATGAGGATTCGCAACCGGGCAGAAAGAAATAGTTGCAGCATTTCACAGAAGGCCGCACCAGAAGGAAACCGCTAGAACAGTCTGGGCGGAGATTCCAGGATTGACAGTCAGGATTGACAGTCAGGGTTGAGCATTAAAGACTTCCGCGAACGATGCGGACTTCAGACGAAGGAANNCGTGCAAGTGGAACATCCGACCGTACTGGTTATCTCCGACGACGTGGAATTTTCCCGGAGCGTCACCGCGCGCTGGCAGACAGAGCGCAACGTCCCCACGTTTACGATGCTGAGCGGAGATCTATGGCCACGCAGCGTCGATAGCTTTGAGGTCGCCATTGTCGGTCCCTTGCGCCGCGAACTGCTTTCGGTGGTACTGGAACCACTGCACTCGACCTTGCAACCTCTGTTCTGTGTTTGCCAGGACGCCCGCACCGCGCAACTGGTCCGCGAGCGTTGGCCGCGTACCTCTGTGTTGCGCTGTGACGAGAATTGGCTGGATGTCTTGATCGTGGCCGCGAGCGAAGCCGTGCGCCGCGCTGCGGCCGAAGCCCGCGCGCGAGCCGCCGAACAGATGTGCTCCACCTTGGAATGCCACGCCATGCTCGGCCGCTACATGCTGGAGATGCGTCATGGCCTGAACAATGCGCTGACGTCGCTCTTGGGCAACTCGGACCTGCTGCTGATCGAGCCAGGGAGCCTATCGGCGCAGGCGCGGGCGCAGATTGAAACCATTCGCAACATGACGCTGCGCATCCATGAGGTGCTGCAACGGTTTTCGTCGCTGGAAAAGGAAATGAACGTGGTGGCTCAGCAGGTGGAACGGGACTCGGGCAAATGCCGCGTCGCCGCTGCCGCCGCGGGCGACTGAAAATGTACTTGCCCTCCGCCACGTACTGGCGGTTGGGCAGGCCGGCATCAAGGGGGGTGAGCGCATTTATTCATTCTCCCCTGGCGATATGCCGATCTTAGATTTATTGGGATTTATTGGGATTTATTGGCGGGCGTACCAGGTTCACGTTGCGCTGTGGGGAAAGGCTCTATGCACAAGTTAGCCGCGACCAGCACGATCCTTGAGCACGAGCTCTCGGAACTGCGCCTGCTCGTCGAACGCCAAACGGGAGTGGTTCTCGATTGTCCCAACAGCGCTCTGGCCGCGCACGTCGCGGAGTTTGTCGAGGCCCAGGATTTAGGATCATCGACCTTACTGTTGGAACGACTTCGTTCCTGCGAGCAGGATCCTTCCAGCCTGCCATCCTTACTCGACGGTTTGCTCAATACCAACACCGGTTTCTTCCGTCATCCCGGAGCGCTGAATGCTCTGACGCGGCAGGTGTTGCCTCAGCTCTGCGCTCGCAAGTCCGCAGACGGTCCCAGCCCGGTCCGCATCTGGAGTGCGGGCTGCGGCACCGGAGAAGAAACTTATTCCATCGCCATGGCAGTCTGCGATGCGATGACCCCGGCCAATGTGGGTGCTGCGATCAGCGGCAACGGTTCCGGCAATGGCAATAGCAACGGAAATGGAAACGGCAAGGCTGCCGGACGCAGCGGAGGCATCGCCGACAATTTGCAGAGCTTAGCGGCGCAACCCGGCCATCTCAATTCGGGATGCTCGATTCACATCGTAGGCAGCGACTTGCTGCCGTGCAATATCGACGTCGCGGACCGCGGCGTGTATCTGCAGTCCTCATTGGACGGCCTGCCCCCAGCGACGATCCGCAACTATTTTTCGAAGATCGGCTCGCCCGTGATTGTCCCCACCGAAGTCCTCGGCGATACTCAGGACGAAACTCGGAACGAGACTAGAAATGGCACAAAGAACGGCAGTTCCAACGGATCACAGAGTGCGTCCAACGGCGCGCATCTGCTGGTGAAACCCCGCCTGCGCAGCCTGGTTACTTTCAACTGCATGAACCTGGCCCGCCCCGGCTACATTGGACGTTTCGACTGCATCTTCTGTATGGACGTGATGCCCCACTTCTCACGCGCCCAGCGCATCGCGCTGCTTGAGCGCCTGCATCTCTATCTCGAGCCCGGCGGATATCTTTTCCTGAGCCAGACCGAAAAGCTCGTTACTTCGAACCTGAATTTCCGCTCCGAAACCTTCGACGGCTACACGTTCCACCGCAAGCCGCTGGCCGCCAGCGCAGCTTACGGAAGGTAAACCGACTCACAAGATTTCTACGCTCACTTTTCCGCATGCGTTGATCAAGTCCTGGTCCAATGTCGCCAACGGTAAGCCGTTGGCCTTGGCGAGGTCAAGATAGGCGGCATCGTAAGGGGTCAAGCCGTACTCGCGGCTGAGGAACTGGATCCGGTCGAACACCAGGTTGGCTTGTAATCCCTCCAGCACAATCGGAAGCGTTGCCAGGTCGCCTAGGAAAGTGCGGATGAGGTCACGGGAAATCCGCTTCCGCTTTTCCCCAACGAGCAACGCGTTCAGGACTTCGTGCGGCCAGAAAGAGGGTGCGATCGCAGAGTCGCCGCGTTGGAACATTTGGGCGACTCTCTGGGCGAGGGCGGAGTGCTCATCGGGGAAGCACCAGGTCAGAACCACCGACGCATCCACCACAAACCGGCTCACCGGCGTCCTTCGTTGATCAGGTCTTTGATCCTGAGCCCGCGCAACGACAGCCTATGCCGCTTGCCAAAACCAGCCAGTCGCTCCGCCGCGTCGGAGACCGGACTCTTGCCACAAGGCTTTCCCATGCGCTCTTTGAGCAGTTCTCCGAGTAGCCGGGAAACGCTCGTGTCCCGGCGGGCGGCCTCGATTCGGGCCCATTGCGCCACGTCTTCTTCAAGGGTCACAGTTACGTTCCGGAGGCGGTTGGTGGAGGACACGAAAACAGTGTAACACAAGACCCCTGTTTTCGTGGAAGTCTTGTCATTCCGAATCCCGGCTTTCAGCCGGGTGAGTTCTGCCCGCTTTCCGCTGCTGGAATCCCCGATCAGCCCGATATCAATGGAGAGATGCGCGAGGAATCCTCCATCGATCCCGGCGGACCTTTTCTGACAACCCAAGAGGAACAGATTCGCAGATTAAGAGTTGCAGAGTTAGAAGCCACGCTCGATCACATCGGGGCGGAGGCCCAGGCGCGCGGCCTTGCGAAAGAGATTCTGAACAAAAGCCTGAATGAAGAATTAACCGCTGAAGGGATATCTCTGAATGGGAGCCGCGCTCTGCTTACTTAGGCGAACAAAAATTCCTTCGTTCTCAACTCCTTAATCGTATCCCGCAACTTCGCGGCCTTCTCAAACTCAAACCGCTTGGCCGCTTCGCGCATGTCGCTTTCTAGTTTGACGACATACGCGTCTAACTCCGGCTGCGACTTGAACTCCGGCATGCCTTCGGCTTCGCCGCCGGTCAGGTCGGTGTAATCGGCAGCGACGATTCCAGCCAGCGTCATGTCCAGCGGGCGGACGATCGATTCCGGCGTGATCCCATTCTCTTCGTTGTATGCCGTTTGAATAGCGCGCCGCCGCAGAGTTTCATCCATGGCGCGCTTCATCGAATCCGTCATGCGGTCGGCGTAAAGAATTGCCCGGCCGTGCAGATGGCGGGCGCAGCGGCCGATCGTCTGAATCAACGACCCCCACGACCGCAGGAAGCCTTCCTTATCCGCATCGAGAATCGCCACCAGCGAAACTTCCGGCAGGTCCAGGCCTTCGCGTAGCAGATTGATGCCGATCAATACATCGAACTCGCCCTTGCGCAGATCGCGCAGGATCTTTACTCGCTCCAGCGTTTCGATCTCCGAATGCATGTAGCGGCACTTCACGCCCACCTCGGCGTAATACTCGGCCAGGTCTTCGGACATACGCTTGGTCAACGTTGTTACAAGCACGCGCTCGCCTTTTTCTACACGCGCGCGAATCTCGTGCAGCAGGTCGTCGATCTGCCCCTTGACGGGACGCACTTCAACTTCCGGATCGATCAGTCCTGTCGGCCGAATGATCTGTTCGACCACCACGCCCGCCGACTTGGTCAGTTCATACGGCCCCGGCGTCGCTGAAACATAAACCAGCTGGTTCGTGCGGTGCTCGAATTCCTCAAACGTCAGCGGACGGTTGTCCAGCGCCGATGGCATGCGGAAGCCATATTCCACCAGGGTTTCCTTGCGCGAGCGGTCACCGGCGTACATGCCGCGTAACTGCGGCACGGTTTGATGCGACTCGTCAATAAACATCAAGAAATCACGCGGAAAATAATCCAGCAGCGTCGGCGGAGGCTCGCCCGGCATCCGCCCCGTAAAATGCCGCGAATAATTTTCAATGCCGTGACAATAGCCCATCACCTTAATCATTTCCAGATCGAACTTCACCCGCTGATGAATGCGCTGCGACTCGACTACCCGCCCTTGCTTCTCCAGTTCCACTTCCCACCACGCCAGCTCTTTCTTGATCGACTCCACCGCCGACGCCCGGGTTTCGTCTTTCATCACATAATGCGTCTTGGGATAAATTGGCAGCCGCATGTACTTCTGCTTCACCGTGCCAAATAGCGGATCGACCTGCGCCAGCGACTCTACTTGATCTCCCCAGAGCTCGATGCGATAAGCCATGTCGTCGTAAGTAGGGAAGACTTCGATCACATCGCCGCGCACGCGAAACGTGCCGCGCTTGAACTCGCCGTTCGTGCGTTCGTAGAGAATGTCGACCAGCTTGCGTGTGATGTCCTCGCGCGTAATCTTCTGGCCTTTTTCCAGAAACAGCATCATGCCGTAGTAGGCCTCGGGCGATCCCAGGCCATAGATGCAGCTCACCGAGGCCACAATCAGCGCGTCGCGGCGCTCGAATAGAGACTTCGTGGCCGAAAGCCGCAGCTTGTCGAGTTCGTCGTTGATGGTCGCTTCTTTCTCGATGAACAGGTCGGCGGCGGGAACGTAGGCTTCGGGCTGGTAATAGTCGTAATAGGAAACGAAATACTCGACGGCGTTGTGCGGAAAGAAATTCTTGAACTCATGATAGAGTTGCGCCGCCAGTGTTTTGTTATGAGCCATCACGAGCGCGGGACGGTTCACCGCCTCGATCACCTTGGCCATGGTGTAGGTCTTGCCGGAGCCGGTGACGCCAAGCAACACCTGATGCTGCTCGCGGTCATACACGCCACGCAGCAGCGCCTCAATAGCGCGGCCCTGATCGCCTTGCGGTTTGTAATCGGAAACGAGTTTGAAGTCCATGGAAGAAGCTCTTAGCTGTTAGCTCTTACCCTTTAGCTACTGTCCTATGTGAGGACAGCCGCCATCGGCTGTTCATGCCGAGCAAGGCTCGGCCCGGTTTCTCAGAAGCTAGATGCTGCCTTCACAGAAGGCAATTTCGCGGAGTGAGAATCTCTCTATTATAACGCCGGGAAAAAAGCTCCATCTGCAGTTCAACTACAGCTCCGCCAGCGCCCGGTGCACGAGAGAAATCGCGATCGAGCCTTCGCCCACGGCGGAGGCCACGCGCTTCACATTTCCAGAGCGAACGTCGCCCACGGCAAACACTCCGGGCAGGCTGGTCTCAAGCATTAGCGGCGCACGCGGCAGCGGCCAGTGGTAGTCGTGCAAAACCGGATCCAGATCGCGCCCGGTCAGAATGAAGCCTTTGCTGTCCATCGCCACGCAGCCGTGCAGCCACTCGGTTCGGGGCGCGCCTCCGGTCATAATGAAAACGTGCCGGATGTCGTGGGTTGAAGTCTCGCCCGTGTTTTTATCCTGCCAGGTGACCCGCTCCAGTTGCGAATCGCCATCGAGCGCGACAATCTCCGTGCAGTAGTGCATTTCGATCTTGGAATTTTCTTCGATGCGCTGAATGAGATAGCGCGACATCGTATCCGACAACTGGCTGGACCTTACCAGCATGTGCACCTTGCCCGCCGTCTGCGACAAATATACCGCCGCTTGTCCCGCCGAGTTTCCGCCGCCCACCACAATCACATCCTCATTCCCGCACAACTGTGCTTCGATGAAGGTTGCTCCGTAATAAACGCCCTGGCCCTCGAATTTCGCAAGAGCTTCGATGTTTGGCTTGTTGTATTGTGCGCCGCTGGCGATCACCACGGTGCGGGCGCGAATGGTTTGGCCGCAGCTCACGCTCAACTCGTAAGGGCGCCGCTCGCAGTTCAATCGGGTCACGCTGCTAGCGATCAGCATCTTGGCGCCAAACTTCTGCGCCTGCGCGGTCGCGCGGCCCGCCAGTTCCAGCCCGGAAACTCCAGTGGGGAAGCCGAGATAGTTTTCGATCTTGGAACTCGATCCCGCCTGTCCGCCGGGAGATTCGGTCTCGAACATCAATACGTCCAGACCTTCCGACGCGCCGTAAACGGCCGCCGCCAGGCCGGAGGGCCCGGCTCCCACGATCACCAGATCGCGAATCTCAGTCGCGGTGATGTTGGCGTTCAGGCCCAGACACTTGGCCAATTCATGGGTCGAGGGATTACGCAGCACGGTCTCCCCGTTGCAAATCACCACGGGAATTTCCGCGATGGTTACGGAAAACCGGTCCAGCAGATCCTGCGCTCCCACGTCGGTGTCCAGGTCGATGTAGGCGTGGGGATGCCCGTTGCGGCTGAGAAACTCGCGAAGCCGCAACGTGTTCGCCGAATGCCGCGAGCCCAGCAAAACTACGTTGCCCTGGCCGTAAGAAATCAGCAGCAGGCGCCGCAGAATGAACGCGCGCATGAAAATCTCGCTCAGGTCCGCGTCCCGCGCCACCAAATTCTTAAGATTTTCCGGACTGAGTTCCAGAAACTCTCCAGGTTCAGTCACACGTCCCCGCACCAGCGCCCCGCGGCGCGAGATCATGGTCATTTCGCCGGTGAATCCACCCGCCTGGTGGGTCACGATTTGGCGTTCGCCGTTCAGGCTGGGCTGCACAATCTCCATGCCTCCAGAAAGCAGCACGAAGAAAGGCACGCTCACGTCGCCCGGCTCGAACAAAATCTCTCCCGGTTGCATCTGGCGCAGTTTGCCGAAGGGCCGGATGCGATCGATCTGCTCCGGTGTAAGAGCCGGGAAAGCCTGCGTGCGGTCCACCGGCCCCGCGGAGAGGGCTGGGCGAAGGTCAAGGGCGGCGGGCAAAGCGACGGGCGATGCTGGAACAGAGTCGACGGGGGAAGCCATGATTCACCTGCAAGAAAGCCGAGTATACACAGCCGCGGTCGCAAACCGCCGCGGAACTCCTTAGATGACGCAAACCCGGTGTAGGCTGCAAGGCCTTCGCCTACGGCTTCGCGTCGCCGCTTACAATCCTCGCGGTGGCACGAAACTTCTTGTAATCGCGGAAGGACTGCTCCACGTTCACGTCGAAGTTCTTGAGCAACGCGAGACGCACATCGATCTTTGCCGCGACATGGAGCGGCAACCACACCTCGTCGTTCACACGCGTCTGCTCGAGCGTGAAGCGTGAACCCCGATGAAAGCGTGCCAGGAACAGTCCCCAGGAAATCGTGTCCAGGCATTCCACGTCCATCTTGGCCAGTTGCAGATCGCTCTTGTCGATCCAGACGCGCCCGCGGAACTTTGACAGGAACTTGGATTCTTTCATGTGCGGCTCAAAGCCCGGTCGCGGCTCGCCATCGATCACCCAGGCCTCGCGCNNTGCTCCTCGTCGCGCTCAATGTAGGTGTAGTCGCGAAGCAGCTTGTCGTTCTCGATGTCCTTGTCGGCGACCACGCGCAACAAATGCTGCATCTGTTCCTGCGAAAGGGCGCCATTCACATCGGGCTTCAAGTCGGACAGGGAAGAGTTGTCCGGTGTCGCTGCGACGGTGTTATCAGCATGATCCCCCGCGGGCGGAGGCTGATTCTGCTGACCACAAGCCGCCACGGAGGCGAGACAAAAGAGGAAGATGAGAACGCGAGAACCCACGCGCACATTTTAGCTTAGGCAGTGCAGGAGTCGAAGTTCTAAAGCATGGGAGGTTCNNTTCAACCACGAAGGAGAACTGACCATGCCCCGTTTAAACACGTCCCGTTTAGTCGCTCGTGCTGTGGCGCTAACATTCTTCCTCGGAGGGATGCTGATGCTTGTTTGCAGCACCGCCGCGGCACAATACCAACTCACCAACCTGGTTTCGAATCAAAAAGGAGGGGCAAACCATGTGGACCCGCTGCTCGTGAACCCCTGGGGACTGGCGTATGGACCGGGCGGACCATTCTGGGTTAGCGACAATGGCTCCGGCTGGTCAACGCTCTACAACGGTGCCGGAGTGAAGCAGGGCCTGGAGGTGGTGATTCCCACCGCGGGCGGCGACGGACCGGGCTCGCCCACGGGGATTGTTTTCAACGGATCGCAACAGTTCCAGGTCCAGGGATGGGCGTCGATCTTTCTNNCTGGATGGCACCATCAGCGGCTGGGCGCCGCAGTCGAATCCCAATCAGGCAATCGTGGCGGTCACCACTCCGGGCGCGGTCTACACCGGCTTGGCGATCACCGGCAACCCGTCCGGCAATTTCCTGTTCGCCGCCGATAACGCCAACAACAAGGTGGACGTTTTTGACGGCAACTTCAATCTGGTGACCTCATTCACCGACACGACACTTCCCGCAGGCTTCGCTCCCTTTGGCATCCAGGACTTTGGTGGCTTGGTCTACGTTTCGTTTGCCAGTTCGTCGGGGGCTGCGGGCGGCTATATCGATATCTACAGCGAAGCCGGAATCTTCTTGAAGCGTCTTACGCAAGGCGCACCTCTGAACCAGCCTTGGGGCTTTGCGGTGGCTCCCAAGAATTTTGGATCACTAAGCAATACGCTGCTGGTCTCGAACAATACCAATAGTGGCAGTATTAACGCTTTCAACAGCGTAACCGGTCAGCTGGTAGGAGCGATGACAGACACTGCTGGCAAGGACATCATCATCGACCAGCTTTGGGGGATTGAGTTTGGTGGTGGAACTGCAAACAACGGCCCCGCAAACGAACTCTTCTTTACCGCCGGTCCGAACAACAATTTGGGAGGAACTCTTGGCGGTATTGTCGCCGTCAAGTAACCCAGTTTTGATTGATCCGTCGTCCGGTGGGACGATTCTCCCAACGAGTCGTCCCGCCGCGCCGATGTTAGGCCCTGATGCCGTCCGCTAATCCTTGCTCTTTAGCGCCTTCCCCAAACATTCTGCCTGAAACAGACGCTCATCCACTCGATGCAGACGCTTCGCCATGGCTGGCGTGATCAGCGGATAATGCTTGATATCGAACAAGTGATACACGATGAACCACACGGGCTGGTCCGTGGTCATCCAATTCTGGCGGTCGAAGCGCTTCAGGTTGACGGGGACTGAGAATCGCCGCAACGTGCGTTCGTGCCGCAGGTTGAAATACCCGTTGAAATAAGTTAGCGCCAGCTCGCGCAGCGTGCAATGGATGGGCTCTCGCCAGCGGCATCCCGTGTAGTTCGATTTGGCCACGGCGCCCCAGCATCCGTTCTCGCGAAAAATCGCGATGACGTGGTCGGTGTCGTGCTCGGCTTCAAAATCCAGCAGCAGCGGAGGATATCCGTTGGCGCGCAGCGCCGCCGCCGCAAAGATGGCGCCTTCGAGGCAGTGCGCCGTCTGCTCGGCCAGCACGCGCCGCGGAGACCACGCCGTATCTGCCAAGTGATACGGAGCATCGTCGAGAAACTTCTGGATGCCGTAAGGATCTTTCATGCTGCGCAGCTTGCGCAGCTCCGAAGCAGTGAAACTACCCGTTGAATCGCTCATTGTCGGATGAGTTTACATGAGAAATCAGTACCGAGTACCAAGTTGCAAGTCTCGTTTTTGACCTTACTCGGCACTTGGTACTAGGTACTCGGCACTGTTAAGCGAATACCTCGGCTAGTTCCTGAGGTGTGTCGACGAGCACGTCTGGCGGGTGCGCCTCGAGCGTGTGCGGAGCGAATCCATAACTCACGCCCACGGTCCACAGACCGGCGTTGCGTCCGGTTTCGACGTCGACGTGGGAGTCGCCAACGATTGCGGCTTCTTGCGGGCGCACGGCGGCCTCTTCCAACAACTTAAGCGCACCCTCGGGATCGGGCTTCTTGGTGGCAAAACTGTTTCCGCCATAGATCTGCGTGAAGAATGGACCCAGGCTGAGTGCGTCGACGATAGCACGCGAAGGGACGACGGGCTTATTGGTGAGCACGGCCATCTGCCGCGGAACGCCGTTGGATGCACTTTGAACGGACTCGAGCGCTTCCTTCACGCCCGCGTACACCGTGGTGTGGTCGAGCTTGTGTTCGCGGTAGTAAGACAGAAAAAACTGCAGGCCCTGGCGCACAATCGCCTCGTCCACCGCCTCGCCGCCGAGCGCGCGCTGAATCAGGATTGGCGCGCCGTCGCCCACGTAGCTGGCGATGACGTCGTCGGGCAACTCGGTGCGGCCGATGTGACGCAGCGCAGCGTTCACGGAATGCACCAGATCGAGGCGCGAGTCAATCAGCGTGCCGTCAAGATCGAAGATCACCAGCTTGATCGTATGCGGGTCGAAGGCGCGGCGGGTATGAATCATCCACTCTCAGGATAAATGATCAGAGCCCCGCAGAGACGTTACTTGCAACGGCCCGACACGGCGAGTGCTCTGCTGCCGTAGCCGCGCCCGTATAATTCCGCCATGGCGAAGAGCTGGAAGACGCGCTTGATTCATTCCGATGTGCAGGTTCCAGAGGGTTACCGGTCGTTGGCAAGTCCGGTTTACCGCGGCTCGACCACGCTATTTCCCGACGCTGCTTCGGTCGACGACAGTTGGGATCAACACAACGCGGGCTACACTTACGGCCTTTATGGAACTCCCACCACGCTCGAACTCGCGGCAAAGATTTGCGAACTGGAAGAGGGCTACCGGACCATCGTCACGCCCGGCGGACAGGGCGCGATTGCTCTGATCAACCTGGCATTCCTGAAGAGCGGCGATCACATTCTGATTCCGGAGAGCGTCTACACTCCGAACCGAAAGCTGGCTTATCACGTCCTGCGGCGGTTTGGCGTGGAGGCGAGCTTTTATCCCCCTGAGATTGGCGGCGGAATCAAAGACCTGCTGCGCCAGAACACGCGGCTGGTCTGGTGCGAGAGCCCGGGCTCGATCACCATGGAAGTGCAGGATGTGCCCGCGATCGCCGAAGCTTCCCATGCGAACGGAGTGCTGGTAGCGCTGGATAACACCTGGTCCGCGGGAGTGTATTTCGACGCATTCGCGCACGGCGTCGATATCACCATGCAAGCGCTTACGAAATATGTTGGCGGGCATAGCGATCTGCTGCTGGGTTCGGTAACGGTGAAAGAGAGGACGCTGCATCAGCAACTGGGGGCGACCCATCAACTCCTGGGCTGCGCAGCNNCGTTGGCTGGCCGCGCGTCCGGAGATTGAGCGCGTGCTGCATCCCGCGCTCGAAGGCTCGCCGGGACACGAATTCTGGCAGCGGGACTTCACCGGCTCGGCAGGCGTTTTTTCCATCGTCTTTAAACCGGAGTCTTCGAAGGCTCAGATACTGCAATTTGTCGACAGGTTGGAGTTGTTCGAGATCGGCTATAGCTGGGGAGGCGTGACCAGTCTGGCCGTGGCCTATGATTTCCACGCATCCAAGGGACGGCCGGACTATGGACACCGCATCGTGCGCCTGAACATTGGACTGGAAGACACCGAGGACTTACTTGAAGATCTGGAGCGCTGCCTGGGAAGCCTCTAAGACATCGGTACTGGTGCAGGAGGAATGCACTCCTCCATCCGGTGACCAAAGTTCCCGCGCTGCCCTCGGCAGGAACTTGCATGTTTTCCAATCCCCGATTCCCATTTACAATGCAACCTGCCCATCACTAAGGGCACCGTACTTTGTAGGCTGGGGAAGTTCACGAGCACTTGATCAGGGAACCGGATGGCAACGACAAAAACCGACCCCAAGCTGTCCCTTACGGGTAGTAGCGGCAAGAAGTCCCAGACCTACGAGGGACTCACGCGCGAACAGCTGATTGAAGCCTACCGCATCATGTATACCTCCCGGCGCATCGACGACCGGGAAATCCTGCTCAAGCGGCAGCAGAAGATCTTCTTCCAGATGTCGGGAGCGGGGCATGAGGCCATCGGCATGGCTGCCGGGATGGCGCTGAAGCCGGGCTACGACTGGTTCTACCCTTATTATCGCGACCGCGCGTTGTGCCTGGCGCTGGGCGTCAAGCCCCTGGAGATGTTTCTGCAAGCGGTGGGAGCGGCCGACGATCCCAGTTCCGGCGGACGCCAGATGCCTTCGCACTGGGGCTACAAGCGGCTGAATATCGTGACTCAATCGTCCCCGACAGGGTCGCAGATTCTGCAGGCGGTGGGATGCGCCGAAGCCGGACGCTATTTTGCGCAGCGTCCCCAAGCGGCAGAGATCCCACCCTTCGACAAGCTCAGGGCAGGCTCCTTCGCAAAAGACGCGAGAAATGGGGCACCCAGTTCAGTGGATTATCGCCAGTTCAAACAAGTGAAGTTCCAGGGCGACGAAGTCTCCTATGTTTCTCTCGGAGATGGAACCACCAGCGAAGGCGAGTTCTGGGAGGCGATGAACGCCACTGCTCTCAGCAAGCTGCCCGTGATTTTCTGTGTGCAGGATAACGGCTACGCGATCTCGGTGCCGGTGGAAATACAGACTGCGGGAGGCAGTATTTCGCGGCTGGTCTCGGGCTTCCCGAATTTCCATTTCGAAGAAATCGATGGCACGGATCCGGTGGCAAGTTGCGCTGCGTTTCAGCGTGCTGTGAGCTATTGCCGCGAAGGCCATGGGCCGGCGTTTGTGCATGCCCACGTGATCCGTCCCTATTCGCATTCGCTCTCCGACGATGAGCGCTTGTACCGTCCGGATGCCGAGCGGGAACGCGATGCGGCCCGCGATCCGGTTTCCCGTACGCAGATGTTCCTGTTGCGCGAGGGAATTCTCGACGAGAAGGGCATCAACGAACTGGAAAAGAAGGTCGATGAGGAACTGCAGGTTGCGGTGGATCTGGCTCTGGAGGCCTTGCCTCCCGCACCCGAGAGCGTGCTGCAGTATGTGTATTCGCCGGATATTGATCCGACGTCTTCCACGTTTGAAACTCAGCCGGTGGTCGGACCCGATTCCGCCGACGGCAAAAAGCCGGTGCCGAAAACCATGGCCGACCTGATCAATACCACGCTGCGCGACGAGATGAGGCGCGACGAACGCATGGTGATCTTCGGCGAAGACGTGGCCGATTGCAGCCGCGAGGAGTACCTGAAGCGCAAGCTGGTGAAAGGCAAGGGCGGAGTCTTCAAGCTGACGTTCGGATTGCAGAACGAGTTTGGCACCGACCGCGTATTCAATTCGCCTCTCGCCGAGGCTGCCATCGTGGGCCGCGCTACCGGCATGGCTACGCGCGGGCTGAAGCCGGTGGTGGAGATCCAGTTCTTCGACTACATCTGGCCCGCGATGATGCAGATTCGCGACGAGCTCTCGGTGATCCGCTGGCGCTCGAACAATGTGTTCTCCTGCCCGGTGGTAATTCGCGTGGCTATCGGGGGGTATCTCACCGGCGGCGCGATTTACCATTCGCAGTGCGGAGAGAGCGTGTTCACGCATATTCCGGGACTGCGCGTGGTATTCCCCTCGAACGCCCTGGATGCCGCGGGACTGTTGCGCACCGCGATTCGCTGCGACGACCCCGTCTTGTTCCTGGAACACAAGCGGTTGTACCGCGAGACTTACGGACGTGCGCCTTATCCTGGACCGGATTACATGATTCCGTTTGGCAAGGCCAGAATCGTGCATCCAGGGACAGACTTGACCGTGATTACTTACGGCGCCGTGGTGCCGCGCGCGCTGCAAGCGGCGCAGAAGCTCGAGCGCGAGCACGGCGTGAAAGTAGAGTTGATCGATCTGCGCTGCCTGAATCCGTTTGACTGGGAGACGATCGCCGCGTCGGTCGGGAAAACGAACCGCGCGCTCGTCGCCTATGAAGATACCTTGAGCTGGGGCTATGGCGCGGAGATCGCCGCACGCATTGCGGATCAACTCTTCGACCATCTGGATGCGCCCGTGCGCCGCGTCGCCGCGGCCGACACATTTGTGGCCTACCAGCCCATCCTCGAAGATGCCATCTTGCCTCAGGCCAACGATCTTTTCCGCGCAATGAAAGAGCTGGCGGAATACTAGAACAATTGCCAAGTGGCCGGTGGTCAGTGAAACCCTTGGCGCACTGCGGCTTCCCGGCTAGAGCCTTACATCTCTGAGAGTTCCTTCCACGATTGACCGCACGTTTGCCATCCCCCTACAATCGGACGCCGCTTTCGGGGGAATCCAATGACGCCGCTTCGTCGCAACGCTCACATCCATGAGCTGGCCGGAACTGCCAGCCTGATCCTCATCTGCCTTCTTTCCACTGCCTTCACAGTTGTGGCGCAGACCTCCGTCACCACCTACCACAACGACAATTACCGCACGGGTTGGAATTCGAGTGAAACCGTGCTTACGCCAGCCAACGTGAATGCTTCCAGTTTCGGGCTGCTGACCAGAGTGAAGCTGGACGACCAGGTGGACGCGCAACCGCTTCTGGTCCCCAGCGTGAACATCACAGCGGGAGGCCACCAGGGGACGCATAGTGTGGTGTATGTGGTCACGGAAAACGATACGGTCTACGCCATCGACGCCAGCGCCGGCACCGTGCTCCTCAGTCAGAATCTCGGCAAACCCGTACAGTGGCCGCTTGGCTGCAACAACAACGGTCCGAATGTCGGCATCACCTCTACGCCGGTGATCGATACCAGCAGCAACACGCTGTATCTAATCGCCTACACGCAGGACAGCAGCGGCCCCGCCTATCGGCTCCACGCGCTCGATCTAGGCAGCCTGGCGGATAAGACGACCCCGGTGGTTGTGACGGCATCGCATACGCTTGCCGACGGAACCAGCTTCGTTTTCAACGCCACCTACCAGCGCCAACGTCCCGGCCTGCTGGAGGCGAATGGCAACATCTACGCCGGATTCGGCAGCTTTTGCGACTATGGCGCTAACCTTTCGCGGGGCTGGTTGCTGGGCTGGAATGCGTCGTCGCTCGCACCCCTTTCGGCCAACCAGGTCAACGATACGCAAGCCACTTCTCCCAACAGCTTCTTCCTTTCGTCGATCTGGATGTCGGGATATGCGCCGGCGGCTGACGACTCCGGCAACGTGGTATTCGTCACGGGAAACTCCGACCCCTCGGGAAACACCTACGATGGAGTTACCAACATTCAAGAGAGCGTGATTAAGGTGTCGGCGAACCTGACCAATGTGGTGGACCTCTTCACGCCCTCGGACCAGGGCAACCTCGATCAATGGGACTCGGATTTTGGCTCTGGGGGCGTGCTGGTTCTGCCGGACCAGCCGGGATCGACGCCGCACCTCGCGGTGGCGGCAGGCAAAGACGGCAATATGTATTTCATGAATGAGGACCATCTAGGCGGATATTCCCCGACCAAGAACAATGTCCTCGGCACCTACGGAATCGCCGGCGGTTGCTGGTGCGGAGAGTCCTATTTTGTAGATCCGAAAGACGGCGCTGCCCGCGTGGTGAGCAGCGGCGGCAACCGGGTTCAGGTGTGGAGGCTGCAAACCTCGCCCACGCCGCAGTTAAAGGAAGTGGCTCAAGCGTCGGTCTCTAGCGGGCAGAATGGTGGGTTCTTTACCAGCGTATCGTCCAATGGGAACGCCTCTCCGATCATCTGGGCGCTGTCGCGGCCGACATCGCAACAGACCGGCATTGGACTTTACGCTTTCAACCCGGAGACGAGTGGAAGCAGAATGAGCCTACTCTTCAAGAGCCCCGCCGGCCTTTGGCCCAACCAGGGTGGCGACTCAAACCAGGTTCCCACGGTGGCCAACGGTAAGGTGTATGTCGCCAGCTACAAGGAACTGCAGATTTACGGCCTGACAGCGCAGGCGTTGAAGAAGCGGGCAAAGTAGCAAGAGCTTAGACGGGACGCGAAGCGCGGGGCGAGGCCAAAGAGATGGGGCCCGGTTTATACTCGGGCCGAGGTGCCGGCTAGCCCGATCTTCGTATTGCCCTTATGCACTTGAAATACGGGCCTTGAAGCCGGTTTTCCCGTCATGCTCGCCACGTTGCGAAAGATTGTTCCTAATCTCCATTACGCTTGCACAGTTCTTCTCGCAATGGTGGCAGTTCCCGCGATTCGATACCTCCACTTACCCACGCACCTCGACTGGCGCGGCAACTTAGTTTTTTACTGGGTGACCCTCGGATCCGGATCGCTGCTGTATGCGATGGTGTTCTGCGGATTGGCTTTCCCGCTCCGCCAGAGTCTTGGTCCCTTTTGGGAGCGTTACAGAAAAGAAAAGCTGCGGATTCTTTTCGCGTTGGTATTCTTGGTCTTATTGTGTCGCGTGCTTCCGTTCACAACCGCAATTCTGTCCTGCGCCAAAGCGTTGTTTGTGATCGAATTGCTGGAAAGAAGCAAGTCGGAAGCGGGTTCATTTCCCCGGAAAGCGATGACCGTATTCGCCGCGGCAGCCTACATGTTCGCCGGTCTCACCCTGGTGATTATTTACAATGACATCATTGTTGCCGACAGGTTTCCGCTTTCCTACGACGCCTTCCTGAGTCGGGTCGACGCCCGCATTTTGTGGGGACAAAGTATTTCGTCGATCGCTCATGCGGTGTGGACGGTCCTGCCGGCCAGATTGCTGACATTCCTGGATTTTGCTTACTTTCAAATGTTTGCGGTCGTTGGAGCGGGCCTTTTGGTGAGCTCCTACGGTTCGTACAGGCGGGGCATGCAATTCGCGGGGACGTGCCTTACCGCCTACTATCTGGCTTTGCTGATTTTTTACGCTTGGCCAACCTATGGTCCGTATGTTTTCTGCAGCACACATGCGGCACAATTTCCCGCTTATCTCACGGCGTATCGTTTTCAGACGTCTGGAATGCAAAGTCTGCAAGCCGTGTCGCAGCACAGAATCCGGTACCTCGCGAGCGGGTACTACATTGCCTTTCCGGCTTTGCACGTAGGACTGCCTGTGATCGCGATGTGGTTCATGCGACGCTGGCGTACTCTGTTCTGGTTTCTAGCCGCCTATAACTGCGTTGTGGTCTTCGCGATTGTGACCTTGGAATGGCATTACGCGATCGATTTGTTTGGAGGAGCTGCCGTGGGAGCCCTCGCTCTGGCGATGGTGGGCTGGGGCGCAAGCCGGCCTTAAGGATGCCCGGCAAACGACTGGCTCGGGCAAAAAATCACTTTGACTCTGCTTGGAGGAGTCGCCCGAGCCAATGAAGGCTGAGGCAGGGATTTGAGTGTAATCGGGCTGATTACGTCAGTAATGCAACTCTCCAATGC
>PMXH01000007.1 GCA_003165855.1 Acidobacteriaceae bacterium
ACATTCATGCTGCAGCCCGGCGATTGTTCTCCGTCCCGCAAGGTTGTGTCGAAAATGGTAATGCGTCGCGATGTCATCAATGCCCCGCCTTTCCTGGAGCGTGCTTTATACAGGGATTTGGCCTCAAGTCAATCCAATATGCGCGCGGCAACTCATCGTGTGAGCGCCGGTCATGGAGAGGCAAGAAAGACAGTTGACGGAAGTGGAGTAGGAGGCGATCCTTGCGTTGTTTCCGAGGCCGCTGTACAGGAAGTATAAACCCAGTCCATGTCTCGATGTCGAATCGTGCATGGATGGCATCCATTGCGGAGCCAGAGCAAGAATGCGCGCTTATGCGACTCTTCGCAGGCACATGCTCGCGGATATGTTTTTTCAAGCTCATCGAATGTGGTCCCCCAGACAGTAAAACCACGGAAAATCAGGCGTTAATGGCTTATTCNNGCCTATTTCGTGTGAGAGAAAGTCCGAGCTTAGGTAACAACAAATGCCCCGTATCCGTACCCCGTTTCGATGATTACTTTGGGGCAGTTTCAAGGGGGCCCCAGCACCAGTCCCCGGGGCGTTTTTGAGCGTGGATGCGGAGGCGCCTGGAACCGCCAAGCCATCCTTCGCGGTCCGAGGATCTTCTGGAGGACACTTGCCATCCCAAGCCGCCCTAACTATGCCAAGGCCGACAGGTAGAAGCGCTGATTCTTCCAAAAAATCCATCCTATCTACTTTATTATTAGATAGTTACTGTCCAACCCTCTCACCCCTGCCGGCTCTGCAGCATCTTTTCCGCTCCACACCTCAGGCGGATCGGGAATTCGAGAAGAGGCACCTGAAGAGACAATCCAGCGCGCGGTTCCCCCCGGGCGAACCTCAGCCGCCACATTGCCCTGGTTGAAATGCCGCGGGATAGCGTTCACTCACCTGGCATTCCAGGCTCGTGAACAGCACCACTCGACAACCCGCGAAAGCATGCGTTCGCGGTCCTCGACAAACACATAGGTGTGGTCGGCATTCGCGTAATACTCGACCTCGATGTTGCCGTGCGCATCGAGACCATGGAACATGTCGCCAAACTGTCCTGCGTAGTTGTAGTAGTCGAATACGCCGCCCGTATAAATGTAAAGCAATTGCGTATTCCGATCGACGAGCGCCTGGATTTCGCGCTGAACCTCGAGCCGTGGTCCGAACGGCTTGCGTCTCCAGTGCAGGCGGAATTCCTCAGCCGCTTTCCTTGAAGGGCTGAGAATTCGAAGCATGTAGTTGAGCCACGCACGGGGGCGCCCAAGACGCGGTAGATAGTGCACGATGTAGCTGCGCAGCGTCCAGTAGCCATAACCGTCGAGCAATATTGCTCCGACGACGCGCGCGTCGCGCACTGCAACCGCATGAGCGTTGTCAGCGCCCGCGCACAGGCCGACGAGCACAAAGCTGCGAATATCGTGGTTGCTTTCCAGGTAGTCCATCGCATCCTTGATGNNATGTCAAAGCGCAGACTGCGGATGCCGCGCGCCGCGAGCCGGCGTGCGAGCTCTACCGACATGCGGTGTGGTCCGACGCGGTGCGCGAGCCCCGCGTTCAGCATCACGACAGCCGGCAGCTCCGGGCGAGCGTCCGTCGGCATGGGCTCAGCCAGAATTCCGATAAGGTTGAGTCCAAGGCCAAACTCAATTGCACGCTCATTCATGTGAGGCTCTCCGCTGCTTCGGCGACAGCCCTTACGATTGGGCCTGTCATGCGTGCATCGAATGCCGCTTTCACCGTACCCCATTCGATCGGATCGGCCATCGATCGATACATTGCGTCGGGCCATCGGTAACGCATTCCCTTCAGCAGAGAGTCAAACTCAGGTTTGTCCTCGGAGACGACGAGGGCCGCGCCCTGGGCATCCAGCAACCGCATTTGCCCCGCAAGATCGACCCCCTCAATCCTGGCCCGCAGATCGGCCGGATAGGTCGCGCCGAGCAAATCGTTAGTCTGACGCGGGGGTATTTCGCGCTGGTCGGCCAGCTTTCCCTGGATCCCCTCGAGCATGGCCAGATACTCAGGGCCGTTGACTACCGGTTCCCAAAGCACCAGACCGTGTATCTTGAGGCCGTGGCTGACGAGCGCCTCGATCGCAAGCACTGCTCCCATCCGCAACCCAACGATGGTGAGCGACCGGGCTCCGGACAGGGCGACCAGTTCCCGCATGGCAAGCACTACATCGTCTGCCCAGATACCAAACTGGCCGGCGCCCACTTCGCCGAACGAGTCCCCTGTTCCATGGTAGTCAAACCGGAGTACATGGAATCCCGAGGCTGCAAGCTGCATGGCAAGCAGCTTGACCGCATAGTGTGTCCGCATGTACTCAAGGCCTATCGGCGCACAGAGCAATATCCCCTCTTCGCGAGCAACCGAGGCCCGCGGGGGCGTGTATACGCCGAAGAGCTGCGCCTGCGCCGGTCCGAAATGGAAAGGCGTCATACAACGGCCTCTTTTACGAGTTCTTCCGCCATGCGGCCGGCAAGCTGACCGAGCGTATCAAGCAGGACTTTTCGCGGGATGATGCGGTAGCCGGTCGCCCGCGCGACCTGCTCAATCATCTGAATGGCGAGCAGCGAATGACCGCCCAGATCGAAGAAATTGTCGTTGATCCCGACGTACGGGATTTTTAGGACGTCGCGCCATACCTCGGCGAGCACCATCTCGGTTTCAGTACGCGGTGCGCTCGACGCACTGGCTGCCAGGCGGCCGGCGTCGGGCAACATTTCGACGAGACGGGCACGGTCGATAGCCTTTTGGCGGGTCAGCGGCAGCGACTCCAACAAGACGATCTTCTCGGGGATCTGCCTTTCAGCGCAATGCCCGCGCAGGTGCTTGCGCAGCACAACGGCGTTCAACTCCTCGTCCCCGCGCGGAACCACGAATGCCACTGGCCGCAAATCGGGGCCCGGGTCCCGCGGTTCTACTAACGCAGCCGCAGCCACCAGAGGGTGGTTCCCAAGCAGCGCTTCAATATGCATTAGGTCTGCACTGATCCCGGAGCCGACGCCCCTCGGCGCAGTGAACGGATCGGGAAGCGCTTTTGTATCGATTTTTCCGTTGTCTGTCAGGGGCATTCGCTCAAGTTCAGTGAACCACCCTGGGATCATGTATTCGGGAAGCGACTCGCGGAGACCCGCCCGCAGTTCCTGCGCGGTCGGTTTGCTGCCTTCGTTGGCAATGTAGAACGCCACAAGATGGGAATCGCCCGGCTCNNCACTGGCGAATCTTTGCCAGTCGTGACAATGCCAGTTGAACCTCTCCAAGTTCGATGCGGAACCCTCGAACCTTGACCTGAAAATCATTTCGTCCGATGTATTCGATGCGCCCGTCGCGACGCAGCCGAACCACGTCTCCGGTGCGATACATCTGACCGCGTCCCATAAATGGGTTCGGCACAAAGCGCTCTCGCGTCAGGTCGTCGCGTCCCAGATACCCACGCGTCACGCCGTCTCCACCCAGCCAGAGTTCACCGGTCGAACCTCGTGGCACCCAGTTGCGGTGGGCATCGAGGATGTAGGCCTGGGTGTTTCCGATTGGCTTGCCGATGGTCAGCGCGCCTGTCCCGACGCGGTCAATCGTCGACCATACGGTCGTCTCGGTCGGCCCATAGGCATTCCAAAGAACTCCGACGCGGGGGAAGAGTTGAGCAGCGAGGTCAGGAGGCAGCGCTTCACCGCCGCAAATCGCGGTGAGGCTGGAAGCGCCTTCCCAACCCGCGGCCAGCAAGACCCTCCAAGTCGACGGCGTTGCCTGAAGAAACGAAATTTTAGCGTCCCGCAACATGCGCGAAAGCGCCAGTCCGTCGATTACGACGGATTGATCTGCGATTACGGTTGTTGCGCCGGCGACAAGCGGTAGCCATAGCTCGAGTTCTGCAATGTCGAAGGACAATGTTGTCACCGCGAGCAGGCGGTCATCTGCCGAGATGCCGGGCTCGCGGGTACGCATTGTCGTTAGGAAGTTCACCAGGGCCGAGTGGGGAACCTGGACACCCTTGGGCTTGCCGGTCGAGCCCGAAGTGTAGATGACGTAGGCAAGGTCACTGGGTGTGCGCCTTGGCGGAGCAACGTCTTTCTCCCGCTCGCCGGTCGAGATTTCATCGATGTCCAGGCTAACGACCGTGCCCTTGACTCGCCAGCCAATCTGTTTCTGCGTCAGAAGGACTCGCATGCCAGAGTGCTCGATCATATATTCGAGCCTGTCTTCGGGGTAAGCCGGGTCGAGCGGCACAAACGCCGCGCCAGCCCGCCAGACTCCCAGCAGTACGGCCACCATGTCGGCAGAGCGCTCCACCATTACGCCCACCAATGG
>PMXH01000405.1 GCA_003165855.1 Acidobacteriaceae bacterium
AGGCCGAGGCATGGCCAACCACTAACCACTAACCTTTAACAGTTCGCTGGCCGCAGCTCGATCGACGAACCAGATCAGCTTGCCTGCACTCGGCCGCACCAGTTTGGAGGGATATTTCTCGCCCGGCGCCTTGCCTTCCAGTACTTCATGCAGCACCGCGGCCTTGTCAGCCCCGCTCACCAGGAACGCAACGCAACGGGCTGCGTTCAGCACTGGCAGCGTGAAGGTAATCCGGCTGTTGTTCAGCTTCTCCACCCAGTTGGCCACCACGAGTCGGGATTTTTCCTGCAACGCCGCAGTCTCCGGAAACAATGACGCCATGTGTCCGTCCGGTCCCATGCCCAGCAGGATGAGATCAAACCGGGGGAAATCGCCGGGCGCCAAGGCGAAAAACTTTCGCAGAGTCTCCTCGTAAGCTTGCGCCGCCGCGGCAGCGTCCGGGTTCTCAGCGGGCACGGGAAAGATGTTGGCCGGGGGAATGGGAACCTTCGACAGAAGAGTCTCTTTGGCCATGCGGTAGTTGCTGTCCGGATCGTTCAGCGGAACGTGGCGTTCATCGCCCCAGAAAAAGAACATCTGGTCCCAGGGCTGGCTGGCGCTGGCATTCGCAGCGATCAGGGTGTAAAGGTTCCTGGGAGTCGATCCACCGGACAGCGCAATCGTGAAGCGCCCGCGCTGCGCGATTGCGTCGGCAGCGGCGCGCAAGATCTCCTCGGCAGCCGCCTGAAACAGATCCTGCGGCGTGGTTAATTTGCGTAGCTCCAATTTGCGTAAATCCAGAGGAGAATTCATGAAACCACCACCCGCGCACTGCTGGCGTTGGTGGCAGCGCAGCGCGCCGCGCCCAGCAACCCGGCTTTGTCATTGGTGATGACCTGAACCGGAATACCTTCCAGCAACGGACGCAATCTGCCTTTCTCAAGAAAAGCATGCATAAATACTGGGCTCGTGAGTTTCGGAAGAACCTTGGGCGAAATTCCGCCGCCGAGAAAAATTCCGCCCGTAGCCATGGTCTTGAGAGCCAGATTTCCCGCTTCCGCGCCGTAAACCGAGATCCACAAATCAAGCGCCTGCTCGGCGATGGAGTTGCTTCCACTCAGAGCCGCGCGGGAAATCGTGGCGGCTGCGTCTCCCTGATCAAGTTTCACGGCGAAGCCGGCAGGTTCTTCTCCACACCCCTTCCCGCGCAGAAACTCGTACACGTTAACCAGACCGGGACCGGACAAGATGCGTTCATAACTGACGTGTCCGTAACGAGCGGACAGGAAGCGCAACAGCTCAATCTGCAGTTCTCCCTGGGGTGCGAAATCCACGTGTCCACCCTCGCACGCGAAAACCTGATGTTGGCTGCCGTTCCAAAGCAATCCGGCCTCACCCAGGCCGGTTCCCGGCGCGATAACTGCCTGATTGCCAGCCGACGCTCCTACCGGATTGAGGGCAATCAGATCTTGCGGGCTGAGCGCGCCAATGCCCCATGCGTTCGCTTCGAGATCGTTGATCAACAAAGTTGCGGGCAGTCGAATCTGTTTCGCCAGGCGGGACTGTTCGATGATCCAGGGAAGATTGGAGGTCTCGACGCGCCCATTATGCACCGGTCCCGCAATTCCAAAGCAGGCAATCTCGGGACGCGTCGCCGCGTCTTCCAGAAACTTGCAGACTATCTCGCCCAGTTCGCTATATTCGCGGCTGGGAAAGACGCGCTCGGAAATCAGTTGAAGATGGCCATTCTGGGGCTGAAAATAGGCTAATCGAGCGTTGGTTCCACCAATATCGCCAGCCAGAATCATTTCTCGAAGTTCCTCCAGCGCCGGCCGTCGCGCTCCAATAGTTCGTCGGCCTCTTTCGGTCCCCACGTACCCGAGGCGTAATTCGGAAAATTCCGCGGCGGCAGCGCTTTCCAAAGATCCAGCACCGGATTCACCACGCTCCAGCCCGCCTCCACCATGTCGGCACGCTGAAATAGGGTCTGGTCGCCGATCATGCAATCGTGCAGCAGCCGCTCATAGCCGGTGCTGGGCTGCTTGCCAAAGTATTCCTGATATTCGAAGTTCATGTCCACTGTTCCCAGGCGCATCACCGGGCCCGGAACTTTCGCCGCGAACTGTAACGAGATGCCTTCCTCCGGCTGGATGTGCAGCACCAACTGGTTCGGCATCATGTGTTCCACCGAAGTATCGCGGAACAGCACAAACGGAGCCTGCCGGAACTGAATCACCACGTGCGTGTTGCGCGCCGGCATGCGCTTTCCGGTGCGGAGGTAGAAGGGAACATCGGCCCAGCGCCAGTTGTCGATGAGCAGCTTCATCGCCACGAAGGTTTCCGTCCGGGAATCCGGCGGGACATCGCTTTCGGAACGGTACGCTGGAACTTGCTCGCCACCTTGTGTGCCGTCCCCGTACTGCCCGCGTACCGAGCGGCTCAGAACTTCCTCGTCGCTGATGGGCTGGATGGCATGCAGAATCTTCGCCTGTTCGTCGCGCACGGCATTGGCGTCAAACGAAATCGGAGGCTCCATCGCCGTCAGGCTGATGAGTTGCATAATGTGGTTGGGCACCATGTCTCGCATCGAGCCCGCATTGTCGAAATAGCTGCCCCGGCCTTCCACTCCCACGGTCTCCGCCACAGAGATCTGTACGTGATCGATGTAGCGCCGGTTCCAGATGGGCTCGAAAATTCCGTTGGCGAAACGGAATGCCATGATGTTTTGGACGGTTTCTTTACCCAGATAATGATCGATGCGATAGATCTGCTTTTCATCGGCGAGCTTGAGCAGTTTCTGATTGAGGGCTTTGGCCGATTCCAAGTCGTGACCAAAAGGCTTTTCGATCACTACCCGACGCCAGTGGTCGTTGTTTTGCTCCATCAGGCCGGTGGCCGCGAGTTTTTCAACAATCGAACCGAAAAAGCTCGGAGCCGTCGCCATGTAAAAAAACATGTTCTGATGGGTGGAGTGATCGCGGTCGATCTGGGCCAGGCGATCCTTGATCTTCGGGTAAAGCTTGTCATCGTTGAAATCGCCGGCAAAATAATAGAAGCGGCGCGAGAAGTTATCCCAGGTGTCAGCGTCGATGCATTCGCCGCAGTACTCTTTGACATCGTCCAGGATCCTCTTGCGGAAATCCTCGTCTGACATCTGCGCCCGGGCCACGCCCAGCACCGCGAACTCCTTCGAAAGCAAGTCCGCACGGGCCAGATTGTACAGAGCTGGAATCAACAGGCGCGCGGTTAGATCGCCGGCCGCACCGAAGATCACCATGATGCAGGGATCCCCCTGCTTGCCGATGCGCGGTGTGGTTCGTGCCGGCTGTTCCGCCAATTGAGCCATGATCGGATCCTCGGTGTCTTCCGCTGAAATAAGTTCTGCTTACGCGCCTTTCTTTGCTTTTGCCTCTGGCGCGCCGGCCTCGATGTGCCCGCCAAATTTCTGCCGCATCGCGGAAAGCATCTTCTCCGCAAACGTATGTTGCTGCCGCGAGCGGAACCTCACATACAAGGCCGAAGTCAACACATCGGCCGGCACAGCTTCCTCGAGCGCGGCCTGAATCGTCCAGCGCCCTTCCCCGGAATCCTGCACATAGCCTTCATATTCCGAGAGCGTCGGATTCTCCGTCAACGCCATAGCCGTAAGATCGAGCAGCCACGAACTAACCACGCTGCCCCGCCGCCAAACCTCGGCGATGTCCGGCAAGTTCAAATCGTAGCGGATATCTTCCGGCAAGTCTTTACTGGTGGCGTTCCGGAAGATGTCAAAGCCCTCGGCATAAGCCTGCATTAGTCCGTATTCGATGCCGTTATGCACCATCTTCACGAAGTGGCCGGAGCCTGAAGGGCCGCAGTGAATGTAGCCTTCTTCGGCCGTACTCTCCTGAGATGACCCGCCGAGTTTTTCCCGGCCCGGAGTGCGCGCGATATCGCCCACACCCGGCGCCAGTGTCTTGAAAATCGGATCGAGTCTTTGTACCGCTTCCTTGGGGCCGCCAATCATCATGCAATAACCGCGGTCAAGGCCCCACACGCCACCGCTGGTTCCCACGTCCACGTAGTGAATGCCCTTGCCCTTGAACTCACCTGCCCGCCGCACGTCGTCTTTGAAATAAGAATTGCCGCCATCAATGATGGTGTCGCCAGCTTGCATGTGTTGCGCCAGTTTCTGCACCGTCTGTTCGGTAGCGCCGCCCGAGGGCACCATCACCCACGCCGCTCGCGGCGGCGTCAGTTTGCCGACCAGATCTTCCAGTGACGACGAACCTCCGGCCCCTTCGCCCGCAAGTTGCTTCACCGCATCCGCGCTCAGATCCGACACCACCAGTTGATGTCCGCCGCGCATCAATCGCCGCGTCATGTTCGCGCCCATGCGGCCCAGACCAACCATTCCCAATTGCATCGTTCACTCCCTCACGCAACGCTAAGCCGCCGGTGGCACGTGTAGCGCCGGCGTCCCGCCGGCATTCTGGCCATCAAACCTAAGCCAAAGCCTCTTCCACCGCCGCTGCCAGCGTCGCCAGCCCAGATTCCACATCGTGCAAATGCACCCGCAGCGCACGCCGCCCGCGCTCAACCAGCACTTGGAAATCGCCGCGCGCCTGCGCCGCCTTCACTACTCCGAATGTATATTTCTGTTCCGGCACCGGCAACTCCAGCGCATCATCGCAAGTGATCTGCAGGAACACTCCGGAATTCGGCCCGCCTTTGTACGCCTGTCCCGTCGAATGCAGAAACCGAGGCCCAAAGCCCAGGCAGGTGGCCACATGTTTCTTGTTTCGCACCGCGTGCCTTATCGCTTGCAAGGTTTTCTCGTGCTCGGCGTTCATCTGGATGAATCCCAGCACGGCAAAGTAATCGCCCGCGCCGATGCGGCCTAGATGGGCCTTCAAATATCCGGCGAGAGACTTGTCTCCACCCGCTGCCTGCGTCAGGTGTGCCGCGTTCTTCTCGTCGGTGAAAAGCTTGATGCCTGCATCTTCCAGCACAGGTTTTTCCGCGGGCAGAGAGCCGGTCTTCTCGTAGGCGGAGGTTAAGTTGCGGGTCGCAATCTTGCTGGCTTCAACGTCAGGCTGGTTGAAAGCGTTGATCCCGATAATGGAGCCGGCAACCGCAGTGGCAATCTCCCAGAGAAAGAATTCCGCGCCGAGTTCGTAGATGTCTGGGATCGAAATACGCAACACGGGGTGCCCCGCCTTTTCGAGCGCCGTCAGCCTCGCCTCTGTCTGAGTCTCGGCCGCAGTCTCCGTGTGGACGTACGCGAACACGCGATCGTTGCCGTACACCTCCGGCGAGGCCAATTCTTCGCGGTCTACGGGGATGATGCCTTTCCCAACTTTTCCCGTGGACTCGGCCAGTAACTGCTCAAGCCACGCGCCCAGGTCGGAGATTTCCGGAGAAGTAACAATCGTGACCTTATCGCGGCCGCTCCGTGCCGCCGTGCCTAAAATGATTCCGAGCATTGCGCCAGGATTTTCTTCGATCTCGGTCGAAGGGCCGCACTTCCTCACCATCTCCTGCGCGCGGTCCAGAAATTTCTTCGTGTCTAACCCGATTACCGCCGCCGGCACCATGCCGAAATGCGAAAGCGCCGAATAGCGGCCGCCGATCGAAGGCCGGCCATAAAAGATATGCCGGAAACGATCCCCCTCCGCCACCTTCTGCATCTTCGATCCGGGATCGGTGATCGCAATGAAGTGGCTGCCCGCCTTATCCGCGCCCACAGCCTTCTTTGTGAGCTCGAAGAAATATTGCTTGAAGATGTTGGGTTCGAGTGTGCTGCCGGACTTGCTGGAAACAATGAAGAGCGTCTTCGCAATATCGATCTTGTTCTCGAATGCCTTTACCTGCGCCGGATCGGTGGAATCGAGAACGTGCAGATCGGGGTATCCCGCAGTCTCGCCAAACGTCATGCGCAAAACTTCAGGGCACAGGCTGGACCCTCCCATGCCGAGCAGAAGAACATCCTTGTAACCAGCGCTCCAGACTTCTTTGGCGAGATTCCGCAACTCCATCGCATGCGCAATCTGCTCTTCGGTGATGTCCAGCCACCCCAGCCAGTTGGCCTCATCGTCGCCGGTCCATAGCGATGCATCGCGCTGCCAGAGGCGCTGCATCTTGCCGCCCGCCTTCCAATCGTTGACGGTAGTCTTCACCGCTGCGGCGAGGCTTTCCGGCAGCGAGGATTTCAGGCGGCTCACGCGGTCTTTCCTTTTGGTTGAGTGTTCTTCGCCACCGCTGCCAGCAGCTTGTGGAACGCATCGGCAAACAGAGTCACTCCGTCGGCCGTCAGCTTGTCAGTCACTTCCTTAATCGAGATACCCGCCTTCGCCAGTTCGTCCATCACTTTCTGCGCGCCAGCTACATCCTCGGTAAGGCTGTTCCTCAGCTTTCCGTGATCGCGAAATGCGTCGATCGTGGCCGGGGGCATCGTATTCACCGTGTCCGGCCCAAGCAGTTCCTCCACATACATCACGTCACGATAAGCAGGATTCTTCGTACTCGTGCTCGCCCACAGGACGCGTTGCGTCTGCGCTCCTTTGCCTGCCAGCGCTTCCCATCGCGCGCCGCTGAAGATGCGTTGATAACGCTGGTAGGTGAGTTTTCCATTCGCAATCGCAACTTTGCCGAGCAGGCTCTTCAACAGTGCCTGCAGTTGCGCCTCGGTAGAGGCTTTCAGCTTCTCGTTGATCATCGAATCCACCAGCGAATCGATGCGGCTGATGAAGAA
>PMXH01000053.1 GCA_003165855.1 Acidobacteriaceae bacterium
TCGGCGTCGGTGAAGATGAGGCCGAGCAGGAGAAACCCAAAGACACAATATTTCAACGTCTCCAGCGTGAGTCCGGAATAGGCGTAACATCCGAGAAAGAGAGCCCCGGTCAGCAGCTCGACGAACAGGTAACGCGGAGAAATGGCCGTTTTGCAACGGCGGCAGCGGCCGCGAAGCAGCAGCCAACTGACGACGGGCAAATTGTCGTAGAAAGCGATCGGGCGCTTACAGCCGGGACACGCCGAACGCGGCGTCACCACCGACAAACCCAAGGGTAGGCGGTAGATACACACGTTCAGAAAGCTGCCAAAGGCCAGCCCGAAGAGAAAAATCGTCGATGCAAAAAAGGGGTCCACTGAGTTTTTGGCATTCCTTCGGAGATGCCCTTAGAGCTTCTAAGCGCACATCTTCCTAAGAACGCGGACAAAGCTGGGTCTTGAGAGGATTATAAGGCGATGAGGCAGGGAGGCCTAAGGTACCGAAGTCACTGTCCGAAAGGCCAACTAGGGCACGATTTGGGTATCCCGGACGCTTGCGACCGTACTAGACCCGAGGGGGTCGTCAAGGAAAGGCAAAACGCAACAACTCGCCTTCCAGCGGGACGGCGGAAGATTGATGAGCGGGAATCCGTCCGTGCCACAGGGTCCAGCCACGAGGTACCAGACGGGTTTCCTGCGCAGGAAAGTCGCGCCAGTCTTCGGCAATTTGCTCACGCCCGAACACGGAAAACGCGGGGACGTCGGCGATGGCCGAGGTGGGCAGCGAACTCCATTCGAACAGGCTTGCCTGGAGCGCTTCAGTGAGGGACTCCTTTGGATCCAGACATAGAATCCAGTCGTAACGTGCCACCTCCAAGTAGTTGTTCGCAGAGGCGCGGTTGTTCGCCAGCACAATCCGGGCTCCATATTCGCGTGCGATGCGTAGCGTAGAGTCGGAGGAGTGATGGTCCACGATCAGGACTTCGGAGCAGGGAAGAAGCGTTTCCAGCGCCCGCCCCAAGTGCAGGGCGTCATTCGTGGTGTGGAGCAATGCCGTAATTGGAGGCATGGGGCAGCCGTGACTGTGCCTCCAGAGTGTACGACGGCACGCCTCAGGACGGCGAGCGGCGGATCATTCTGTCGCCCGGTCCTGACCAGCAGTCGCTCTCATATACGGTGCGCGTCCAAACATAATGCCAGTTTCCACCTCAACCGGCCGCCCCTGGCGGAGATAGCGCTTGAACTTCCATTGCCCCAGCGCGTCGGTGATGGCTTTTGCCTGATCAGGAAATGCGCTGAGAAAGTGAATGTGTCTTACCTTGCCTTCTTTGTCGATAATGATTCGAACTGGAACGGAGTTGAATTTGTGTTCGGTGAAGACCGGGTCGACCCGCGCAATCAGGTTGTCGCCGTTGGCGTAGTCCTTGATACACACTGGGACGTCGCCACCGCCCGTCCCCATCGTGGGGTTGGCTTCCGCGGGCAAGTTCATTTTGTCCAAGTCCAAGATTAAGCTCTCCAGCAGTTTGGTATCACGGCTGGTAAGCACTATTTCAACCGCGTGGCACCGGATTTCGGTAGCCACAACATACCAATGCAGTTCCGCCAGGGGAGACCAATACGCAAAGAAGGTAAAGGGGCGGCCGGCAATCTTGGTCGGGGTAGGCGGCATTTCCACTTTGTAATCGGCCTGTAAGTTGTCCTTTGAGTAATTGATGAGCTCCAGCGCATTCGTGGCAGGGAACGGCGTGAAAAACATGTCCTGCGCCGTGATCAGGATGCCCCCGCGCGCCGGTCCTTTGAAGGTGTCGGCAGGTCTCAACTGAGCAAGTACATAGCGACCTCTGTCCGACGGCGGTGGCCCTTTGTATTTTTCTTCCCAATCGCGGGGTAGCGGGTAGCTCATTCCAAAATACTGGTCGCTGAAGACATTGTTCGCCACATTTCCGCCTTCCGGCACGGGAGTTACGGAATCACTCGCGCTCGACCATGCGCCTTTTACCAAGATGACCCCCTCTGGCACTTTTGTTGCGGGCTGCACGTTGTCGGAAAAGTCGCCGCCGTTTTTCGCTGTGCTTGGTGGCTTGGTCCCCTGAGCCCAAGCCAGCGACCACGGGAACAAGGCGAGAATGAGCAAAGAACACAGAAATCTAAAGTGCATATTCTCCTCGAAACCAGAATCAAAGGTCGGCCGACGGCTCGGCGAATCGGCCGCGGATCACTTTCGAACCTGGAAAAAGCTGGCGAGACACCTTGTGCCCCGCCAGATTCCGCGCAGAGCGACTAGAGCGACCGCAGGAAATCCAGGACTTCCTGCTGCTGGGTGGTGTTGAGGTTGAAGAACTGTTCTTCCACGAAAGTGGCTTCGCTGCCATGGCTGGCATGGTCCTGGATAGCCGTGATCAGGTTCGTGGTGCGCCCATCGTGCAGCAGGAATATCCGCTGCCCCAGGCCCCACAAGGGAGCCGTGCGGAACTGATTGCCGCCCGCGCCGCCCTGCGAGACATTGTCCGCCAAACCAGTGCCCATGTTATGAATCTCGATGTCTGAGAAGGCAGGCACTGGCTGCTGGCTTAGACCTGCGGTGAAGCCCGACACTTGAGTTGTGCCTGGCGAGGGATTGTGGCAGTTTGCACAGCCGACGGAGCTAAACAAGCCGCTGCCGGCTGAGATTGTTGCAGCGCTAACACTCGATCCATTCAGCACAACGCCGCCAGTCGGCGGCGGAGCCAGCAACCGCATGAAGTCGGCGAATGCCGAGACGTCATCGAGGACGGCTGCGTTGGGAGTCGCAGCTGGATTGTTCGTATCTTCCGGATACCCGGCTCCGCCCAGGTTCAGGCAGGTTGTAGGCAGCCCGGTTTGAAGCTGATCTTCCCCGGGCAGGGGACGATCTTGAGGAAAGAGCAGGTTGCTGATGCCCATTTCCACGTTGTAGGCCTCACCGGCAAAGATTTGCAGCGACTTGTTCTGCGCCTTCCA
>PMXH01000024.1 GCA_003165855.1 Acidobacteriaceae bacterium
TCCATAAACCAGGGCACGACGATGCGGTAATTCCGCGGAACGTTCGGAATGCCATCAACGTCTACCAGACAAAAGGTCTTATCCACGGACGGTCGAGTATTGGTGCAGCCGATATCGCAGCCGCACGAACATCATTGGCAACTTCCAGATGACGTATCAGGATCGTCGAATCAATTGCGACGACTATCCTTGGAGCGCGCCACCTGAATAAACCACATCACGAAATCGAGAATGACCCCCTGGTGTGGGAACAGATTGCATCGATGATCGATTCCGAACTGTCGGAAAGCACGGCAGCAGTTGAAGCGTCCTTCACTTCCACCTCCCTGGGTGTGAGATAGGACCAAACATAACGCGGCTTCTGCGACCCGTGGTTCGATGATTGGTAAAGAAAAGAAGACCAATCTCTCAATATGCAGTTCCGAGATAGGAGGAACGACCGTGTGCTCTCCAATGCTAACAGTGCAGGCAGTGCCGACCGGCGGCTCACTCGTGCAAGGCGGTTGCTGTGAAATCTGCGTTCACGAGAAGTATGAAGCCGAGTTTAATCCTCTACATATGAACTGGGTCCTGGTCGACGACACAAAAGGAAGTCCCCGGGCCCAAATGCGGTGGGTGGTTGACCGATAGGCATGCCGGCCCTTGAATACTTATGCACGATCTGCATCGGTAGCTCTTCCATCCAGCGACGGCTGTCGTGTTTCAAGTGTTGTTGTTTCCGGCTGCCCCAATTCGGTCAGTGCCCTTGGCAGGTCATTCGACGTCTGTGTAGGAGCAATTGGTAGACAGGTATTTTCATCGACTTGCAACTGGCCACTTCTGGCAGCCGGATTGCGAATACGAAGTGCGATCTTCAAATTGCACCTGGGGATTAGGCCATGCTCGGACAACTGATGAACATCCCGACTGACACACTCATTGACATGCTGTACGTAATCCTCGCCGGTGACATCGCAATCACTGCAAACGATGCGTCGGAAATCGAACAGATTCAACGCGAGTTGCAACGTAGAGGTGAGGACCAATGCTGGAGCTTTCAAACGGTTAACTGAGAGAAGCATGCAATCGGTTTCTTGGATGAGTGTTGAATCGCGACGAAGGCGGATGCGTGCTGAACCCCAAAGTGTCGGAAGAGCCCGAAGGCGAGTAAGGAAGGGAAAATGACCCCGCTGACAGAAACTGAAGAAGTAACCAGACCACTGAGTGCCGAAGGGATTGCACGATCAACCGTTGCGGGTGCACGGCTCAGCTCAGATGAACTGAGCAGGATCGATGCTTATTGGCGGGCGTGCAAATACCTGGCTCTAGGCATGATCTATCTTCAGGCGAATCCTCTCTTACGCGAGCCCCTCAAGCCAGAACATATCAAGAGCCGGCTGCTCGGCCATTGGGGCTCAAGCCCAGGGCTCGCCTTCATCTACACCCATCTGAGTCGCCTCATAAAAAGAGACGACCTCGAGATGATGTTTCTCGCAGGCCCAGGACACGGGGCGCCGGGAGTTTTAGCGCCTATATATCTGGAAGGCACGTACAGTGAAATCTATCCGGAGAAAAGCCAGGATGAGAAGGGACTGCGAGAGTTCTTCAAACAGTTCTCGTTTCCCGGCGGTATCGGCAGCCACTGTACTCCAGAGACGCCGGGTTCGATTCATGAAGGAGGGGAACTCGGATATGTGCTCTCGCACGCCTGCGGAGCCGCGTTTGACAATCCCGACCTGGTTGTGGCGGCGGTCGTGGGTGACGGCGAAGCTGAAACTGGGCCGCTCGCGACCTCGTGGCACATCAGCAAGTTTCTGAACCCGATCCGCGATGGCGCTGTTCTACCGATACTTCACCTCAATGGATACAAGATCAACAATCCGACTTTGCTGGCACGGATTACTCACGACGAACTGGAGGACTTGTTACGCGGGTATGGCTGGAATCCCTACTTTGTGGAGGGATCCGATCACGACAGCATGCATCAGGCGATGGCCGCGACGCTTGAGCAGTGCATCGCGGAGATTAAAGGCCATCAGCAGGAGTGCCGGATGAGCGGTCTTGCCACGCGGCCCCGCTGGCCAATGGTGGTATTACGCTCGCCAAAGGGATGGAGCGCACCGACCCTGGTAGATGGGCATCACATTGAAGCCTTCTGGCGTTCGCATCAAGTTCCCCTAGCCGACGTGAAGACCAACCCGGAACACCTGCGCCTACTCGAGACCTGGCTGCGATCGTTCAAGCCGGAAGAGTTCTTCGATGAATGCGGGAGGGTGCGACCGGAGATCGCAGCATTTGCGCCGAAAGGGCAGCGCCGCATGAGCGCCAGCCCGCACGCGAATGCAGAACTCAGGAAAACACTGCGGTTGCCCGGGTTTCGCGATTATGCCGTCAAGACCGACCGCCCAGGAAATACCGAAGTGGAGAACGTGCCTCCGCTGGGACGTTTTCTGCGCGATGTCATGAAGTGGAATATGGACAGCTTTCGAGTGTTCGCCCCAGACGAGAACACGTCCAACAAGCTTGATGCGATTTATGAGGTTTCGAAGAAGTTCTGGATCGCTGAAAGCTTCCCCGAGGACCGCGATGGAACAGAACTGTCTTCGGACGGACGCGTTGTCGAAATGTTGAGCGAGCACACGATGGAAGGCATGCTCGAGGGCTACTTGGTTACGGGTCGCAATGGCTTTCTATCGTCTTATGAAGCGTTCGTGCACGTGATCGACTCGATGTTCAATCAGCACGCCAAGTGGTTGTCCATCTGCAACCAGTTGTCTTGGCGCCGCAAAATCGCGTCGTTGAACCTGCTCATTACCTCAACCGTGTGGCGTCAGGATCACAACGGCTTTACGCACCAGGACCCCGGTTTCCTCGATGTAGTGCTTAACAAAAGCGCCGCCGTTACACGCATCTATCTTCCGCCCGATGCCAACTGTCTGCTCTCCGTGGCAGATCATTGCCTGCGCTCGGAAAACTACATCAACGTCATCGTCTCGGACAAACAGAAGCATCTCCAGTACCTAGACATCGATGCTGCGATTACCCACTGCACAAAAGGCATTGGCATCTGGAATTGGGCCAGCAACGATGAGGGCCACGAACCCGATGTGGTCTTTGCAGCGGCCGGCGACATCCCCACCCAGGAAGCCCTGGCTGCAACAGCACTGCTCAGGGAGCGCTTCCCGGGCCTCAGAATCAGATTCGTCAATGTTGTCGACCTGTTTAAGTTGCAACCGAGCACGGAACATCCGCATGGCTTAACGGACGCGGACTTCGATTCTCTCTTTACCGTCAACAAGCCAATCATCTTCAACTTTCATGGTTATCCCTGGTTGATTCACCGTCTCGCCTACCGCCGCACGAACCATCGGAACCTGCACGTACGGGGTTACAAGGAGAAGGGGAACATTAATACACCGATGGAACTGGCAATCAACAACCAGACGGACCGATTCAGTCTCGCCATCGACGCGATTGACCGCATCCCGAAACTGCAACGAATCGGCGCGCACGCCAAAGAGGTATTCCGGGATTGCCAGATTGCATGCCGCCGTCATGCTTACGAGCACGGAATCGACAGTTCTGAGATTAGCGGTTGGAAGTGGACTTGCGCGGTGAAGTGAGCGAGCGTCAGCAATTGCTATGGACTGGGGCAATGTGGGGACAGCAACCCGTGCGAATTACGACCTTTTGCGTATCACACAAATTGTCCGGTGAGATGTTGCCAGCCGGCGCATTCTCGCAGATCTGAGAGGAGTCGATCATGATTACTAAAGCCGCCGCAAAGCGGCACGCAGTGCCGGATACCAAGAAGCTCGTCGCCAAGTATGGGTGTGGTCCCGTGCACTTCTCCGGAACGGACGAGGCCCTGTATGAACGGCATTTGCTGTTCGACAGTGGTGTCGACCTGGCGGCCGCCACTGCGCGTGATCGGTTCGAGGCCCTTGCACGGTCGGTGCGAGACGTTCTGTCTCAGAGATGGCTCTTGACCGAGACGACTTACGAGGAGAAGAACCCCAAGCGCCTCTATTACCTTTCGATGGAGTTTCTCATCGGCCGCTCACTGGCGAATAATGTTACGAACCTTCTGCTCGCTTCGCTAACAGATCAGTTCACCCAGGATAAGAAACTGAACCTGCTCGAGGTATTGGAGCAGGAACCCGATGCGGGACTTGGCAACGGCGGCCTTGGACGCCTGGCGGCCTGCTTCATTGAATCCGCCGCGACGATGCAGCTACCCGCGATGGGATACGGATTGCGCTATGAGTATGGCATTTTCAAACAATCCATTCAGAACGGATGGCAGCAGGAAATGCCGGACAACTGGCTCCGTTCTCCCGATCCGTGGGAGATCGCTCGCCCGAACGAGAAGGTGGAAGTCAGCGTGGGTTGCTCGTTCGAACTCAGCGGAGGCAGCCTGCGCCCCGTGCCCGGGCGTCCATCGACACTGTTCGGTATCCCATTCGACCGCCCTGTAATCGGATACGGCGGTTCCACGATCAACACGCTACGCCTCTGGGCGGCAGCAGCGCACGACTACTTTAACTTTGAAGAGTTCTCCCACGGCGATTTCGTAGAGGCATTTACTCAGACCCTTGGTGCCGAAACCCTAACACGCGTCCTCTATCCCGACGATTCAAGAGTTATGGGGCAGGGTCTGCGACTGCTGCAAGAGTACTTCCTTGTTGCCTGCTCCCTCGCGGATACGGTACGTCGCTTCCAACGCTCTAACTCGGATTGGAGCTTGTTTGCAGAGAAAGTGGCGATTCAAATGAACGATACTCACCCCTCTCTGGCAGTGCCGGAACTCATGCGAATCCTGATTGACCAAGTGCACCTCGAATGGGACGAAGCCTGGCAGATCACACAGAACACGCTGGCGTACACGAATCACACCTTGTTGCCCGAAGCGCTGGAAAAGTGGCCAGTGAAGTGGTTTGAAGAAATGCTGCCCCGGCAGCTCGAGATCATCTATGAAATCAATCGCCGCTTTTTGGGCGATGTCCGCGGACGGGTTCCGGGCGACCAGGAACGGACCCAACGTGTGAGCCTCGTGGAAGATGGTTCAGAAAAAAAGATTCGTATGGCCAATCTGGCGGTCGTAGGTTCTCACAGCACCAACGGTGTGGCAGAGATTCACTCCAAGCTCTTGCGTGAGACCACGCTCAAAGACTTGGCAGAAATCTTTCCGGATCGTTTCAACAACAAAACGAATGGAGTCACACCCCGACGCTGGCTGCAATTATGCAATCCCGGACTTTCTGGACTCATCACCGATGCCATTGGAGATGCCTGGATCCGCGATCTAAGCGAATTAAGCAAGCTCAAAGCATTTACCGAAGACAAGGCCTTCCGTGATGGCTTCCGCAAAGCCAAGCGAAATGCCAAGCGACAATTCTGTGATTGGCTCCGCTGGTCGACCGGGGCGACCGTTGACTCGGAGTCGATCTTCGATTGCCAGGTCAAACGCATCCACGAGTACAAACGCCAATTCCTGAATGCACTGCGGATCGTTGTGCTCTACAACCGGCTGCGCCAGGACCCGGGGCTCAACCTATACCCACGTACGTTCTTTTTCGCCGGCAAGGCCGCGCCCGCCTATCGGCTCGCCAAGGTGATCATCAAGTTCATTAACAATCTGGCTGCGACCATCGATGGCGACCCCACAGTGCGCGGACGGCTTAAGGTGGTATTCCTGCCCGACTACTGCGTCTCGCTGGCGGAGCATCTCATTCCCTCCAGTGACGTTTCCAACCAGATTTCGACGGCAGGCTATGAAGCCAGTGGTACCAGCAACATGAAGTTCATGATGAACGGTGCATTGACGATCGGCACACGCGACGGCGCGACCATCGAGATGGCAGCAGAGGCGGGCGAGGAGAATTTCTTCCTCTTCGGTTTGACGGCTGAGCAGGTGATTGGCAGTCGCGGATGGTACAACCCGCACTGGCACTACCAACATGATCCGGAGATCCGTCAAGCTCTGGACTTGATTTTCTCGGACTATTTCAGCGGCGATGCGCCGGGTGTCTTTGAGCCGTTGCGGGACATGCTGCTGACGCACGGCGACTACTACATGCACTTGGCGGACCTGAACTCATACCTCACGTCAGACGCGCAGATGAGCGCGTTATATGCCGATTCCGACGCGTGGGCGCGCAAAGCCATCTTGAACGTTGCGGGTTCGGGGAAGTTCTCCAGCGACCGCACCATCGCTGAATACGCAACCGAGATCTGGAACGTAAAGCCGTGTCCAATCTCAGAAACAACGTAAAGAGGACGAGAACCCCGCAGCGTGTCCGAATGGGAAAAAGGGCTGCACTTATTGGTTTAGTCTTCGCGTTCCTGCTGCTCTGCTCCGCCCAGTCTTTTCAGCCGGAGCTGAAACTGTATCGCGCTAAGCCGGAGGACGTGCCCCCGTGGGCGAAGCAGGGGAATTTTCGTTTCATCCGGCTGGACGGCGGACAAATCGAGAACTGGAAGGCCGAGCGAACCTGGTGGGGTAGTAGGTTCAGCGCCGAAGAGAAGGACGTACTGACCCACATCTATGACCGCGATTTCGAGCAAATGCTCGGGTTGCTCAAGGAGGCAGATTTCAACTGGATCTGGGTCACCTGGAGCAGCGGCTGGTCGCTTAAAGACGAGAACGAGAACCGGGAGAATCTGAAAAAGGTCATCGCGAGCTGCCATGAGAATGGCATCCACGTCTCGGCTTA
>PMXH01000195.1 GCA_003165855.1 Acidobacteriaceae bacterium
CTGGCGCTCAGTCGCGCCAGCCGCGCCCTCGAGGTGAAGGTGCTGCCCCTGGTCAACGGGCAGCCTGATGCGCTGATCACTCGACGAGTCCCGTCGTGAAATTCATCGCTTCCAATCGATTGAGACTCGGGCAGAGTCGCCGTCTTCCTCTAGCCTTCGTTCTAGCTTATGGTTCTCCATTCCAAAGCGGCTCAACCCATGGGCATCTTCCGAAAAGTGTTCAATTTTGATCAGACTTTTATCCGCTGGCTGCTTAAGTTGTGATCAAGGCCGTTTCAGTAAACGGAAGGCTGCTTCAATTCACATGCCTCACCGCGTCGTGGCCGGTGTGGCGTGTCTCGCGTGCTTATCGCGTCGGGCAACGATGAGCCCGATCCAGCTCGTAATATTCGTGAGGAGATGTGGCCATGGATTCCCCCACTGTATTGTGCATTGGCGACCGTTCCCATGTGTTGCAACTTCGCAAAGCGGCCCTGGAGCCGCATGGCTATTGCGTAANNATCGCGTCGAGCGGCTACACCGCGGTGAAGATGTTGGAGGAAACGTCGGTGGCCGCGGTTCTGCTGGAGTACAAACAGGAAGGTGCGGATGCGGAAGCTGTGGCCTCCCATATTAAGCAACGGTTTCCCAGCCTTCCGATCATCCTGCTTTCGGCGTATGCCGAGATGCCGGAGCGGGTCTTGTGGTTGGTGGATGAATACGTGATGAAGAGCGAGCTGTCAGAACGGCTGGTGCCGATCATCGAACGGGTGACACACCCCCGTAAGCTGGCATCAGGTTCCGTCGAAGGGCGTCAGCGGAGCGGGGCAGCGGCCTAAGGGCTCGGTTGCTTATCGGTCATGGCCCCGGGTTCCTTAGGTTTTTGCAGAGGAGGTTCAAGAACATGAACATTTTTGGACGTGCCGTAAGGTTCTCAACACCTCGGTTGGGCAAACACAGTTTGGTTTCGCTGTTGTCGGTGGTTCTGTTGTTGGCGGCTTGGCCTCAACGGTCGTCGGCGTCGCAGGATCAAAACGCTCCGGCCCCGCCGCCGCAAGACGCGCAGGCTGCGCCGGCGCCCGCTTACACCCAACAGAGTCCCGAGCAGATACAACAGTTGGTCGCGCCGATTGCCCTGTATCCGGATTCGCTGGTGGCGCAGATTTTGGCGGCGTCCACCTTTCCCGAGCAGGTGGTCGAGGCCGACCGATGGGTGCAGGCGCATCCTGATTTGAAGGGCGCCGATTTGGGTACCGCCGTCGATCAACAACCCTGGGACCCGAGCGTCAAGGCGCTCGCTGCTTTTCCAGCCGTCCTGGGAAATATGGACAAGAACCTTTCCTGGACTTCGTCTTTAGGAGACGCCTACTACAATCAGCAATCCGATGTAATGGCTGCGGTACAGATCATGCGCCGGCGGGCGCAGGAGGCTGGCAATCTAAAGACCACGCCGCAGCAAACTGTCACCACACAAGACTCCAACATCGACATTGAGCCTGCCAGCTCCGATGAGGTTTACATCCCCGCCTACAATCCGTGGGGCGTTTACGGAGGGCCGGTAATGGCGTGGCCAGGATGGTATCCCTATCCCGGAATCTGGTACGGCGGTCCATACCTCAACTTCGGACTCGGCTTCGGCATCGGTTGGTACGGCGGTTTTGGATGGGGCTGGAATCATTGGGGATTCAATTGGCGCGGGGGATACGGAATGTACGGCGGCGGCCGGTATTACTCCCGCAGCAACACGTTTTACAACCGGGGCAGCTACTACCGCGGAGGAGGCGCGCGGGGCGTAGCCAACAACGTTCAACGCGGAGCGAACGGCGAGCGCGGCGGAGCGAACGCACGTTCCGGCGCTTTCAACGGAAACAGGCAGGCGGCTCGAGGCTACGCCGCTCCCCGCGGCCAGAGCGGCGTCCGCTCGGGAGCCTTCAGCGGCTACAAAGGTGGCGGACAGGCCAGGAGTTCGGCCTCCCGCGGAAGCGCCAGCATGGGTGCCGGAGCTTCGCGCGGAGGAGGCGGCGGAGCATCGCATGGCGGTGGTGGCGGACGTCGGTAGTTGAGAAGTCACGTTCCGGGCTGGTGGTCTGCACAAATTTAGAAATGGAGAGAATTCATATGCGGCGAACAAAGCTGAACCTGGACAAATTGCATTGCGCCCATCTTCCTAAACTGGCCGCGGTCACGGTCCTTTTGGTGGGGTGTCTTTCCATGCGTTCGATGGCGCAGCAATCGGGCCAGAGAACCTTTTCATCGCCGGAGGACGCGAGCCACGCACTGGTCGCGGCTGCGCAGGATAACGACGAAAAGGCGATGCTCGATATCCTCGGACCTGACGGCAAGCAGATCGTTTCTTCGGGAGACGAAGCCGAGGACGCCCAGAGCCGCGCCAATTTCGTACAGAGATATCAGGAAATGCACCGTCTGGTGAAAGAACCGGATGGAACCACCACTCTGTATATCGGCGCGCAGAATTGGCCCACCCCCATACCGTTGGTGACCAAAGGCAATTCATGGTACTTCGATACCGAGGCGGGCAAGAGAGAAATTCTGTACCGGCGAATTGGCGAGAATGAAATGGCGACCATTCGCGTTTGCCAGGAACTGGTGGCGGCGCAAAAGGAATACTATTCCGCACAGCACAACGAGTACGCTCAGACAATCTTCAGTGATGAAGGGCAGCACAATGGCCTTTACTGGAAAGCCGGCGAGGGCGAACCCCAGAGTCCCATCGGGCCGCTCGTGGCATCGGCCGTGGCCAAGGGCTACGCCAAGAACCAGGACGGCTCTCCCACTCCTTATCGCGGCTACTATTACCTCGTCCTGACGCGCCAGGGGAAAAATGGCCAGGGCGGAGCGAAGAAGTACATCGTAAACGGCAAAATGACCCGAGGGTTCGCCTTCGTGGCCTATCCGGCGGAATACCGTTCGTCCGGTGTGATGACGTTCATCGTTAACGAGGACGGCGAAGTGTATCAGAAGGATCTCGGAGAAAAGACCGAGGTTGTCGCCAAAACGATGAAGGAGTACAACCCAAACTCCAGTTGGCAAAAGGCCGAGCAGCAGGAAGAGACGGCTGACGGGCAGCAATCCAAGTAAAAGGCGTTCGCCGCATTCGTTCCCGCTGACTCATGCGGCTGGATGTCCCTAGAGTAAGACGACTGTGATGCCCTGATTGCGGCGGCCGAGGTCGGAGTCGTTCTTGAGGTCGGGGTGCGATTGCAGAAGTTTCCAGGCTGCGTCGTCGGACTTCGACCAGTTCTCGCCGAAGATGCAGCCGCGAATCTGACCATTCTGAATCATCTCCAGCAGCCGCTTTTGCACGGCGATGCGAATGTCGCCGCCAGCGCCGGTCGAGCCGTAGCCGTGGATCAGCTTCAGGAGCGTCGCTTTGTCCTGGCGAGCGAGGACCAACTCGCGGTCGAGGCGCTGCAGAGCTTCGTGGACTTGCGGCATGTCGGACTTGAGGTTGGCGGTTTTGATGGGATGGCCTCGGGTCGGTTGTGATCGAGTAAGATGTCTGGAATCAATGAAATAAAGGGTGCGATCTGGACCTGGTCTGGATAAATGGAATTATGCCTTTGACAAACCTTGCAACAAATACTCGGTAAAAGCGGGCGAAATCTCGCGATCAGATCAGTCCGAAGGTCTGGAGACTATGTCCAATCGCTAAAACACCGAGGACAAAATAGCATGCGACAATCCACCAAAAGGTAAACGGATCTTTGGCCCGGTAATTCCATCCACGGTAATACGCCTTCCCGAGAAACGTCCAATACACGCCCAGAGCAAAAAGGATGCTCCCAGAGAACAAGTAAAAATACGGATTGGTTATCTGATCCCTCAATTACTTCGGTTACCCCCTCCCTCAGTCTTGCGAAATGTTCCGGGTATCCCATTGCGTTGACTTGAATCGACGCCCATCATACGCCGCCCTGCAGGGTTGGGAACAACGGCGAATTTCTTGGGCGGGTGATTCGGCACTGCGAGCTGACAGCAGATTCCCTTCGACTTCGCTCAGGGCGGTGGCGCGAGAGAGCTCCTTTCCGGGTCTTAAGAAGCCGTGGGAGGGTAGGGATCCTTCGACTGCGGAGTGCGATTCGAAAAGCGAATCGCGCTCCTTCGCTCAGGATGACAATTCTTGAAGGATCGCCTAAGCCTTCCGGCTGCGGCCGATGGCTTCTCGGGCTTCTTTGTCGGCGGTGCGGCGGCGTTCGGTTTCGCGTTTGTCCCAGAGCTGCTTGCCTTTGGCCAGGGCTAGTTCGACTTTTACTTTGCCGTTCTTGAAGTACATGCGGACGGGGATTAGGGTCAGGCCTTTTTGCTGGGTTTTGCCGATCAGCTTGCGGATCTCTTCTTTGTGCATTAACAGTTTGCGGGTGCGCAGGGGGGCGTGGTTGTTCATGTTGCCGTGTTCGTAGGGGCCGATGTGGGCGTTGAGGAGCCAGAGTTCTCCGTCCTTGACCAGGCCGTAGGAATCTTTGAGGTTGGCCAGGCCGCCGCGGACGGATTTGGCCTCGGTTCCGGTAAGAACCACGCCACACTCAAATTTTTCCAGCAAGAAGTAGTTATGTGAAGCGATCCTATTAACGGCGGCATCCCGCTGGCCGGATGCCGTAGGCTCGCGGCGCGGAGCTTTCTCCGGCTTTGGTTTCGTTTCGTGGGTGGATTGGCGGGGCATGGGTTAGCTTCGGCTTCGGTTTCATCTTAGCAGCAAGGAGGCGTCGGACCTCAGACCTCGGACATCACGGAATGTCGGAGGTCCGACGGCTGAGGTCCGAAGTCGGCATTCCGCCGGTAGGACTAAGACTAAAGAGTGTAACTGCCGTGGGTGCAATCAGATGGGGAGTAAGGAAGGGCGATGCTATAATCGCAGCAAAGTACTCCGTATCTGCGTCGATTGAGTCCTGGGTTCACGGGCCGAGGGCGTAAGAATGGGTTGTCCGGCGAAGACTTTCCGGCGAAGACTTTTAGACGAGGACTGACGAATGAGACGTCTGATGCCTGCGGCCGTAGGGCTGCTGGTTTTGCTAGCCATACTGCCTGCCATCGCCGATAAGGCCAAGACTATTTACGAAAAGGGCCAGGACGCCGAGGCGCGGCAGAATTACGAAGCCGCCTACGATCTCTACAAGCAGGCTTACGACCTGAAGCCGAGAGACCTGCGCTATCGTACGTCGTTCGAACGGATGCGTTCGAAAGCTGCGTTGTCGATTGTCCATCACGCTCAGGTGATTCGCGATGAGGGCAAGCTGCAGGACGCAGTGGTGGAATTCCAAAAGGCTCTGCAAATCGATCCTTCGCTGTTCATTGCGCAGCAGGAGTTGAAGCGCACGCTGCAAATGATTAGCGATAAGGAAAATCCTCCGCCGCAAGCGGCTGGTCCGCCCAGCAGTTTGGAACGGAAGATCAAGGAAGCGGGTGGACCGGTAGAACTCGCTCCCATCTCGAACGTTCCCATCACCGTGAAACTCACCGAGGATTCCAAGGTTATTTATCAGACGATCGGGCAGTTGGCCGGGATCAACGTGCTGTTTGACCCGGACTATACTTCGCGGCGCATTAAGGTCGAGCTGAACGGAGTAACGTTGGAAGACGCGCTACAGATTACGGCGCTGGAATCGAAAACCTTCTGGCGTCCGGTGACGGGGAATACGATTTTCGTGGCGCAGGATAATGTCGCCAAGCGCAAGGAGTTGGAGCAAAGCGTCCTGAAGACGTTTTATCTGACGAACCTGTCGCAGCCTACCGAGTTGCAGGATGTGGTGAACGCGATCCGCGCCGTGCTGGATGTGCAGCGGGTGCAGCAGTTGCTCTCGCAGAACGCGCTGGTGGTGCGAGGCACACCCGACCAGATCGCGCTGGCGGAAAAGCTGGTGGAGGATCTGGATAAAGCGCGTCCGGAAGTGATCGTCGACATTGCGGTGCTGCAGATCAGCAAAGATAAATCGCGCACCCTGGGAATGAACTGGCCGACGAGCGCGACGGTCGCCTTGCAAAGCAATATCAACACCACGACATCCACCACGGGGACGACCACGGGAACAACTGGCAGCAGTTCGAGCGGCGGACTGGAACTGAACACCCTCGGCAACCTGAACGCAACCGATTTTCAAGTAACGATTCCTTCCGCCAACTTGTCGGCAGTGATGGGCGACAGCGACACGAAGATGTTGCAGAATCCGCAGGTTCGTGCGCTCGATAATCAGAAGGCTACGCTGAAGATCGGCGAACGCGTGCCGGTGGCTACGGGATCGTTCCAGCCGGGAATCGGCGGTGTGGGTATTAACCCGCTGGTAAATACGCAGTTTCAATACCTCGACGTGGGCGTGAACATCGACGTCACGCCGCACGTGCACGGGGACCGGGAAGTCACGCTGAAGATCTCGATGGAGATCTCTTCGGTGGTGGGTCAATCGAGCATCGGCGGCATCAGCCAGCCCATCATTGGGCAGAAGAAAATCGAGCACGAAATTCGGTTGAGGGATGGGGAATCGAGCTTGATTGGCGGAATCATGGACGATTCCCAAACCAAGTCTCTGGCGGGGATTCCGGGGCTGGCGCAGATTCCAATCTTGAGATACCTGTTTGGGCAGACCACGCAAGACCATTCGGAAGACGAGACGGTGTTCGTGATCACTCCGCACGTGGTTCGCGGAACCATGGTCAGCGAGTTGAACCAGCGGCAAATTGATATTGGGACGGCGAACACCATTGAACTGCGGCACGTCAGCCACCCTGCGGCAACGCTTGCCCCGGCGGTACAACCTCCCACGAGTCAGGTTCCGGCAAATCAGACTCCGAACCAATCGTTGGCCAACCCGTTGGCGAATCCGGCGGCGCAGGGATCGGCGAACTTCCTGTTTGATCCGGGGCAGATCACGGCGGTGAAGGGCAACACGTTTGTGGTGAACCTGCTGATTTCCGGCGCGCAGAATGTTTACTCGGTGCCGGTGCAGATGAATTACGATCCGGCCAAGCTCCAGTTAGTGAACGTTTCAAACGGCGGGTTCCTCTCCCAGGACGGACAGGCCGTGGCACTGGTGCATCGCGAAGATGAGACCACGGGAACGTTACAGATCACGGCCACACGGCCGCCGGGAGCCGGTGGAGTGTCCGGGCAGGGAGCCGTGGTTACGCTGACATTTCAGGCGAAGGCCAGCGGACAGACTCCGCTGACCATCACGCGGGGTGGAGCGCGCGATCCCGGTTTGCAGGCGATCGCGGTGAACGGAGCGCAGGCGTCGGTNNTGATCGTGACCGTGGCGATTCTGTCGATTCTCGCCACGGCCGCGGTTCCCATTTCGTTGTTCAAGGTGAAGCGCGAAAATGAGCGTCTGCTGCACCGCGATTTGTGGGAGATGCGCGACGCGATCGACCGCTACAAAGACGCAGCCGACCGGGGTGGGTTCCAAACCAAGGTGGATAGCCAGAACTATCCACCCGATCTCGAAACGCTGGTGAAAGGCGTGGATGTGCAGGGCAAGAAGGTTCGCTTCCTGCGCAAGATTCCGATCGATCCGATGACGAACTCCACGGAGTGGGGTCTGCGTTCCATGCAGGATGATCCGGATTCCGATTCCTTTGGCGGGCAGAGCGTGTTCGACGTCTATACCAAGTCGCAGGGCACGGCGCTGGATGACACGAAGTATAAGGACTGGTAAATGGTAAGCAGGCTCAAACACGGGCGGAACTTCATGGGGCGGAGCTTCGGGTTCACGCTGCTCGAAATGATCATTGTGATCACCATCATGGGGATCCTGCTGTCGATTGCGGTTCCCATCTATACTCAGTCGCTTTTGCGTTCGCGCGAGGCCGTACTGAAAAATGACCTATTCGAACTTCGCAAGCTGATCTCCCAGTACACCCTCGACAAGCAAAAGGCGCCGCAGTCGTTGGATGACCTGGTGCAGGGGGGCTACATCAAAACGATTCCCAAAGACCCGATGACCAATGAAGCGAATTGGGAAGCGCCAACGTGTGAAGAGCTGGAGTCCATCGATCAGCAGGATCCCGGCATCTGCGATGTGCATTCGGCTTCGAACGCGATCTCCACCGAGGGCACGGCGTATTCGACGTGGTGAGCCCGCTCTCGCTGAACGTATACTTTTCGGCAGCCTTCCAACGTTGAACTTCTGCACATCCACCAAGTAACATCTATTCATGCCGGTTGATTCGGAACTCACGCAGGCTCCTGCGTCCATTCGCGCGCCGCGCGGCAACTCCATTATTTGCAAAGGCTGGCAGCAAGAAGCAGCCATGCGCATGCTCATGAACAATCTTGACGATGACGTCGCCGAGCGACCGCAGGATCTCATCGTGTATGGCGGAACGGGGCGGGCGGCGCGGAGTTGGAAGGCCTACCACGCCATCATTGCAAGCCTCAAGAATCTGGAGAACGACGAGACTCTGCTGGTGCAGTCGGGCAAACCCGTGGGTGTGTTCAAGACGCACGATTATGCGCCGCGGGTGCTCATCGCCAATTCGAACCTGGTGGGCCACTGGTCGAACTGGGAGAAGTTCAACGAGCTCGAACGCGCCGGTTTGATGATGTATGGCCAGATGACGGCGGGCTCTTGGATTTACATTGGCTCGCAGGGAATTGTGCAGGGAACGTTTGAAACGTTCTCGGCGGCGGGCGAAAAACATTTTGGCGGCGATCTGGCGGGCAAGCTGATCGTTTCGGGCGGCATGGGCGGGATGGGCGGCGCTCAGCCTCTGGCTGCGACCATGACGGGCGCGGCGTTTCTGGGGATTGATGTCGATCCGGAACGCATCAAGAAGCGGCTGAAGACGGGCTATTGCGACTTCATGGTCACGACGCTCGATGAGGCGCTGCGCATTTTGAAGAACGCAGTGCGCAAGAAAGAGAATGTGTCGGTCGGGCTGGTGGGAAATTGCGCGGATGTGATTCCGGAACTGGCGGCGCGCGGCGTGGTGCCTGACATTCTTACCGATCAGACTTCGGCGCACGATCCGCTGAATGGATATGTACCGAATGGCATGACGTTGGCCGAGGCCGTCGAGTTACGGAAAAACGATCCTAAGGCGTATCAGGAGAAATCGCTCGATGCTATCGCAGCGCATGTGGAAGGCATGCTGCGGCTGCAGAAGATGGGATCGGTGACCTTCGACTACGGCAACAACATCCGCACGTTTGCGTTTCAGCGCGGCGTGAAGAATGCTTACGATTTTCCTGGGTTCGTGCCGGCATATATTCGTCCGCTGTTTTGTGAGGGACGCGGGCCTTTCCGCTGGGTAGCATTGTCGGGCGAGGCGTCGGATATTCACGTGACCGACGAGCTGGTTCTAGAGATGTTTCCCGAGAACCGCATTCTGCGGCGCTGGATTGACCTGGCGCGCAAGCGCATCAAGTTCCAGGGGCTGCCGGCGCGCATCTGCTGGCTGGGATACAGCGAGCGTGCGCAATTCGGCCTGGCGATGAACGATCTGGTGAAGAAGGGAAAGATCAAGGCGCCGATCGTGATTGGGCGCGATCATCTGGATTGCGGCTCGGTAGCTTCTCCGTTTCGCGAGACCGAGAGCATGAAAGACGGCTCGGACGCGGTTGCGGATTGGCCTCTGCTGAATGCGTTGTTGAACACGGCGGCGGGGGCGTCGTGGGTTTCGATCCACAACGGGGGCGGCGTGGGGATTGGATATTCGCTGCATGCGGGCCAGGTTACCGTTGCCGACGGTACTGATGAGATGGCCAAGCGAATTGAGCGCGTGCTGACGACGGATCCGGGGATGGGCGTGATTCGGCATGTGGATGCGGGATATGACGAGGCGAAGGTGTTTGCGAAGAAGAGCGGCGTGAAGGTGCCGATGGGGCTTTAGATTCACCTCGCAAGCCCTCGCCACCGAAGGGACGTAGCGATTGAGTTTTTCAAGAAAAATCCTCGACTTGTGTTACTTGGTCGTCTCCGCAGTGCTCGTCTGCGCAGTTGGCTTGGGGGCGTTTGCTATCGCGGAGATTCGACACGTCAACCCTTTGTGGGTGGTCCTAAGCGTTGCATCTCTTTGTTTTGTTGTCGGGGCCAGGGAAGACTACAGAAAGGAGTTCCGGTCCGTCCGCTTTGTGCTGTTTGCATGCGGCTGGGTTGTCATAAACGTGGCTATTGTTGTCGTCGTCCTGGGTTCCCTTGGATGGTTATACCTGATACCCGCTCTGCTGCTAGAGCAGTTTCTCTTCTACATGACGGCTTATTGGCTCTTCGGCGTGCAGCCGCCCCGCTCCCGTCCCCCATTTGACTGGCGGTCGAGAAAAAGCTGATCCGTTCATTGAGGTCGCAGATGTGGAACCGAATCCGGATCAAGGCCCAGCTTCCGCACCTCTTTCCGGGCTTGACGGTAATCGGCTTCGTCGACGGCGTTGGATAGCAGGAATTCCGCTTTACGCTTGGGACTGTATCGTTCGACTGGGACAACGATCGCGCCGCGTTTTCCGACCTCTGTGAACATGTTTTCGAACCTATCCGCTGAATACCTGATTATACGATGTAAGCATCGAAGAACCTGGTTTCCAGCGATCCATTATAGCTCGACGGCTGCTAAACTCTCTTAGCGTGGCCTCATCCCGAAAAACGAACAAAAGAGATTCTTCTCCGATGCTTCTGGCCAACATTGGCCAGTTGCTCACGTTGCGGGCTTCCTCAGGCAAGCCGGGACCCCGCCGCGGTCCCAACCTCAAAGAACTCAGCATCATCCAGAATGGCGCCGTTCTCTGCCTCGGCGGGAAGATCGTTTCCGTCGGAAAGACCAAAGACGCGCTGCGCGATCCCTGGCTGAAGCGGAACCGTAAGAAATTTGTCGAGATCGACTGCGCGGGCAAAGTCGTCCTGCCTGGTTTTGTCGATTCGCACACACATCCTGTATTTGTCAGCCCGCGGCTGGTGGATTTTGAGAAGCGGATCGAGGGAGCGTCCTATGAAGAGATTGCCGCTGTCGGAGGCGGAATTCGTTCGAGCCTCGAGGGCGTCCGCTCGGCAGGGAAGCGGCTTCTGGCGGAAAAAGTTCTGGGCGTTCTGCGCGTCATGGCGACGCACGGTACGACCACGGTTGAGGCTAAATCGGGCTACGGGCTGACGGTCGAGTCGGAAATAAAATCGCTGGAAGCGATCCGCGAGGCTGCGTCGCGGTGGCCTGGAACAGTGGTTGCGACGCTGCTGGGGGCGCACGTCGTGCCGAACGAATTTCAAGGGCGCTCACAAAAGTATGTTGAGATCGTCTGTAAAGAGATGATTCCGCAGGCGGCGAAGCGGAAACTCGCCCAATTCGTGGATGTTTTCTGCGAGCAGGGAGCTTTTACGGCGGCGGAAACGGCGCAGATATTTGAAGCCGCCGAACGGCACGGCCTTAGCGTGCGGGCCCACATGGGCCAGCTTACGGAGACGCTGCTGCGGCCGTTTTTGCGGTTCAATCCGGCGTCGTTTGATCACATGGATCACGTGAACGAAGACGACATCGCAGAGTTGGCTGGGCACGACACTGTCGCCACGCTCGTGCCGGGGGCGAATTATTTTCTGGGACTGAA
>PMXH01000295.1 GCA_003165855.1 Acidobacteriaceae bacterium
CGAATCAGAAGGACTGGTTGCGTTTTCGTCTTGGCTGAATCATCATGGGCCACGGACTACACCTCTTCCAGCCGCGCGTTTCAATCGCACATTTCAATATAAGCGGCTGTGGATTTCCAGTGTACAAATAGTTCTGGTAGAGGTGTGCGGCAAGTGAGAATTTCGGTGAGCGTAGTCTAAAATCATTCGACACTGAGGACGCAGGGTCTGTCGCTGGGATGAGGGGAAACGTGATGGTATCTCGCAGCGTTATTTTCTGGGAAGTCGACACGCAGGCGGACTTTATGCTGCCGGGCGGCAAGCTTTATGTGCCCGGCGCGGAACGATTGCTGCCTAACATTCGAAAGCTTACGGATGCTGCCCGACAGGGATGCGTCTTTCTGGTGTCGCATGGTTGCTACCACACGAAGGACGATCCTGAATTCAAGACGTTTCCGCCGCACTGCATCAAGGGCACCCCGGGCTCTGCATTTGTTCCGGAAGCGCTGACGGAGAAAGTCGTCACCGTTCCGAACGAGCCCACAGCAAGGCTGCCGCAGGATCTTTTCGCATACCAACAGATTCTCCTTGAAAAACAGACGCTCGACATTTTTGAAAGCCGGCATGCCGGGGAGCTGGTGAAACGATTCGAGGACGATACAGAGTTTGTGGTCTTTGGCGTGGTGACGGAATACTGTGTACGTTTCGCGGCGAAGGGATTGCTGGAACGCGGCCGGCGCGTTTCCGTGGTGCGGGATGCGATCGAAACCTTGAAGGCTGAAGATGCACAGCGCACGGTGGCTGAACTGCAGGCTCTGGGAGCAAAAGTTATCACCACGGAGCAGGCCCGGGCGCTGCTGAACGGTTCGAAACAGCAGACTACTGGTGGGCGCTAGGGGAAGCGCACATCCAGGCTATAAATCTCCTGCGTGCTGCGGTCCCGCATCAGGAGCGGTTTGTCGTCGGGCGCCAGGCCGACCCAGAACTCCCAGGGATCGAAGCCGCGCGGAATTTCCTTCAGGCTGAGCAATCGTTCCACTTTGCCGCCGGGCACGCTCACGCGCACGAGGTCGTCGGTTTGGTCGGAATAATCCTCGGCATAGAGATACTTGCCATCATGAGACCAGTTCTCGAAGCCGAAGCGTGACAGCGCAAGCTGGGTCCAATTCTTCTTCTCGATATCGTAAAGCATCAACCTGGTGGAGTCCGCGGAAAGAGCGGCAATATGGCGCCCATCGGGCGAGCAGCGGGGACTGAAAAGATTTTCCGAGCCGGGCACATCCGAAATTTGCGAAGTCTTCAAGTCAACGATGTGGATGTTGGGACCCTTGGCGGTGCCGTATTCCAGCCATGGGACTCCCGCGAATACGATGGAATCGCTCTTGGGCGTCCAGGTGGGATCGCCCTGGTTGTGATCGGCCGGGACGACTTCATGCGGCGTGCCGCCTTCGGCGGGCAGGACGAATATCTTCCAGGGTTTCCCCGGGCGCGATGCCATAAATGCGATCTGAGTTCCGTCGGGGGACCAACGCGGCGAATGCGTCTGCATCGGTGGATAGCTGAGTTGGATGCGAGAGCTTCCGTCCAGTTTGCTGCGCCACAGCGTGAGGTCCGGATGCGCCACATAGGTGATCCACTCGCCGTTGGGGAAGATATCGGCCTCGCCCGCCGACACTCCGGGAAGGTAGATGGAGAACTGCGATTTGCGATCGAGGCCGATCAAATCGAAGCGGCGCTGCTGACCGATTACGAATAGCTTCTTTCCGTCCGGACTCGGCACGGGATTGCTGGACATGAGCGGACCCACGGTGAGCTGCGTCGGCGCGGCGCTCGCGTTGCGAAACAGGGACGTACCCTCGCGCAGAGCCCAGACGTTCTGGGAATGATCGCGAGTGGATTCGAAGAGGTAGTAGTCTCCCTGGGGCGTCCAGGTTCCGTTCGATTCTTGCGCGGGCTTGTTCCAGTCGGGCAAGAGCGGGTGCAAGTTCTTCCCGTCTGCTGAAACCTCCCACAAGGAAGAAGTGCGCTGGTTCGTATCCCGGATGGTGAAGCGCAAAAGGCGGCCATCGGGAGAAAATCGAGGTGCAAACGGAACGCCTTGCACCGCGATGAGTTCGTGCGAATCAGTTCCGTCCGCAGTGCACACGTACAAGCTGGATTGCCTGGCGTACACGATGTGTTGGCCGTCCGGCGTCCAGGTGGCGGCGTGCGCGAGGATGTTTCCCACCGGCCGGGGCGATCCTGCCGGGACTGGGAGCACCCAGACCGGCCACTCGGTTTCCGAACCCTCCGCCATGCCTTTCACCAGCAATTCGGAACGACCGGGGTAGAAATCATAGACGTCGGCACTGGCCAGTGAGGTAGGGAGGGGAGCGGTTTCTCCACCCGAAGTGGAAACCTGCATCAGGGCGGAGTGGCCGTTGACATATTCGGAGAAGTACAGCCGGGTTCCATCGGTGACCAGAGAGCGCTTGGATGTGCCGTCGTTGGTAATCTGCCGCGATGCGATCACCGCCGGCGGGGAGGCTGGCGATCTTAGGAACAAAACGACCGTGATCAATGCTGCGACGGCAACGAGAGCGGCCGCCAGCCAGGGTAGGATCTTTGCCTTCTTCGGTGGAGCGGGAATGGCGTTGTAGGCGGTAGCGAACAAGGCACGGATTCTCTCCTTCGAATCCGGCGCCGGCCCGGCGGCCGTCACGGTCGTCAGGGTTTGGTCTGACTCGACTTCGCGGCGCAGGCGCTGCAAATCAAGTCGCATCTCGGCTGCGCTTTGATAGCGCTTCGCGGGATCCTTTTCGAGGGCCTTCTTCACGATGCGTTCGAGTTCCAGAGGGGTCGCAGCGTTGAAGCGCAAAGGCCACTCCGGCACGCTGTGGATAAGAGAGTCGAAAAATGCGGCGGTAGTTTGCCCTCGGAAAGGCAGGACTCCGGAGGCCATCTCGTAGAGCACCACGCCGAAGGAGAACAGGTCGGTACGGGAGTCGAGCGGGCGGCCCAGGGCCTGCTCCGGCGACATGTAAGGGATGGTTCCCAGAGCGGAGCCGGGGCGGGTAAGGTCATCGGGCGATTGCGTGACACCGCCGAAGGTGTTGCCACTGACGTGAGCTTCTTCGTCCAGGGCGAGCTTGGCCAGACCGAAGTCGAGGATCTTGGCGTTTCCGCGCTTGGTGACAAAAATGTTTGTGGGGTTAATGTCGCGGTGAATGATGCCGTGAGTGTGGGCGGCGTCGAGGGCGTCGGCGATCTCGATTCCGAGCGCCAACAGGGTTCCAATTTCCAGCGGACGCCCGGCAATGCGGTGCTTCAGGGGCAGGCCGTCCAGAAACTCCATGGCGATGAAAGCTTCGCCATCCTGCTCGCCAATGTCGTAGATGGTGCAGATATTGGGGTGATTCAGCGCGGACGCGGCCTGGGCTTCGACTTGAAAACGGGCGAGGGAATGAGGACTACGGGCAACCTTTTCGGGCAGAAACTTGAGGGCGACGAAACGGTGAAGACGCGTGTCTTCCGCCTTATAGACAACGCCCATCCCGCCGCCTCCGAGCTTTTCGACAACGCGGTAATGCGAGATGGTTTGCCCGATCACTGAAGAATCCTACGTTGGGGAAAGGGGCAAGTCAACGAAAGGGCGAGAAGTCGGCAGATGACGGCGGATTCAAAGTCAGCCGGCGAGACCTTCGATCGCCCGCACCGCTTCTGGCGGGAGCGTTAGGCTATAGCTGGCGAGATCCTGCTTCATGTGTTCGGGATTGGAAGTGCCGGTTAGCGGCAGCATTCCGAGTGCGCGGGCGAAGGCGAAAACGATCTGGGCCGGAGTGGCGTTCGCGTTGGCAGCCAGGCGCGCGACCAGAGAATGATGGAGGATCTCCGGGTTGGCGGTGAGCAGCGAGAATCCCTGATAAGTGATTTTGTGCTCGCGGCAGAACAGGCGTATGTCACGGTCCCAGCCGAGGCGGGCATAGCAACGGTTCTGCACGAATGCGGGAACTTCGGAGTGGACGGCGATCATCTGCTCAAGGTGCCGCAAAGAAACATTGCTTACGCCGAGCAGGCGGGTGCGGCCGGCATCGCGCTCCTTCGTCATCGCCTCCCAGACCTCGGCGTCGGCGTCGGTCCAGAGGTGGCCGGAGGAGGGTCCGTGGAGCACGTAGCTGTCGACGTGGTCGGTGCCGAGATGTTCGAGTGAGCTGGCCAGGGATTGGGCGACTTGAACGGAAAAGCTGGCCGCGGGATCGTAGGGTAGACGGTGGTCCTGACCGGGCCGGTAGGTGAATTTCGTCTGTAGAAAGAGATCGGAGCGTGAGACGGCTCCGGTGCGATAGGCGGCTGCCAATCCCTGGCCGACTCCAGCTTCGAAGTAATGGCGCCGTTGGTTGGCGGTGTCGATGCCGCGAAAACCCATGCGCAGCGCGAGTTCGACGAGGGCCGGGGTGCGGTCTTCCTTCCAGGCGGTGCCATAGAGGAAGTCAGGAAGGGATGAAGGTTGCGGGGTTGGCATGGCACTATTCTGTCACGAGCGTTGTTTGAGGCTTGGATTAGCTCATCGGGATCGCCTGCTGAAGGCTTCCAAGGAAGCTCCTGCACGGCATTTCTCCCTTGACTCAGCCGTACCATTGCTATAAGCCTCGTATAAGGGCTTTTCTGCGACGTTGCAGACTGGCATGTGGCGCCGGTCATCAGGGTCCTAATGCAACCTTTCGCTGCGGCGATAGAAAAATCAATCGCTGAAGCGCTCCATGAATGGACCGACCATGCTCAAACTGCTAGCCATTGACGACAATCGCGAGAATCTGGGGTTGATTACTGCCACGCTCGAGGACCAAAGCGTGGAGATATTGACGGCGAGCGACGCCGAAGTCGGCTTCGAGATGTTCTTACAGTTTCGACCGAGGATCATCTTGCTTGACCTCGTCATGCCAAAAGTCAGCGGAATGGAATTGCTGGAAAGAATCGTCGCCGTTGATCAGGGCGTGGACGTCATCCTGATGACGGCGCACTATTCCACCGACTCGGCGGTGGAGGCAATTCAGAAGGGCGCCAGCGATTATTTGACCAAACCCATCGAGGTGGAAAAACTCCGCAGCCGCATCGCAAAACTCATTTTGGAAGCGCAGAGACGCGAGATGACACTACGGCTCGACCAGGAGTTGATCGATGCCTATCAGTTTGAAGGAATGGTCGGACGCAGTCCGTTGATGATGGAGGTATTTGCGAGGATTCGGCGGGTCGCGCCTCACTTCAGAACGGTGCTGGTAACCGGCGCGACGGGAACAGGAAAGGAACTGGCCGCTCTGGCGCTCCACCGCCTTAGTCCGGCAGCACGGGGACCATTCGTGGTTTGTAACTGCTCGACGCTGGTGGAGAGCCTGGTAGAGAGCGAACTGTTCGGCCATGTCCGGGGCGCTTTTACGGGCGCTATCCAAGACAAACCCGGATTATTCGAGCACGCCGACGGCGGAACAATCTTTCTGGATGAGATTGGGGAACTGTCGCAAGCGGCGCAAGCGAAACTGCTTCGAGTACTGCAAGATCACCAGGTGCAGCGAGTCGGGTCAGTCGTTCCCCGGAACATTGACGTGCGCGTGGTCGCCGCCACTCACCGCAATCTGAAAACCATGGTCCGCGACGGACAGTTCCGGGAAGATTTGTACTACCGGCTGGCAGTGGTCGAAATTGCTTTGCCAACGCTGGCCAACCGGCGGGAGGACCTGCCGCTTCTGGAGAGGTATTTCATCGAAAAATTTGCCGAGGAGTACAAAAGGCCGATCGCCGGTCTGGTCCGCAGGGCACAGACCTGCCTGGCCACATACCCGTGGCCGGGAAACATCCGGGAGCTCGAGAATGTAATCGGCGGCGCCTGCATGATGGTGGAGGGAAATCTAATTGACATCGGCGATCTTCCGGAGAGGTTTCGCGTTCCCTTGACCGCAGACGTCTTTATGGACGATAAATTTCTCTCGCTGGAGGAAGTGCAGAGGCGTCACGTCATCAACGTGCTGGAGGGAGTCGGGGGCAACAAAATGCGAGCTGCGGAGATCCTGGGTATCGGCCGCGCGACGATTTACCAACTTCTATCCAAAATGAAGCTTGAAGAACGCACGGACGAGAGCGCGTAAGAGGTTTTACTGTCCCTGCCGCGTCCGGTTGACCGCGAAGTCGATTCACAACTGCTACGAGCTTCTCCACAATTGCCGAAGTCCTCAAAACGCTATGGCCCGATCTACTGGTTACCCTGCGTTACTAATGTCTATTACTGTCCAGCTATTGTGCGCTTCTGGTTAGGGGCATAACTTCGGTTCATGAATAAGGGTAATGAATCACCGGTTGCCGCCACTAAGACGAGCCAGGCGTTCGGGACTGTCACGGCGGGTGCATCCGCGGGAGGAACGCTCCTGAGGTCGACAATGTGTGCCACGCTTGCCTTGCTGGCGCTGGTTTCGATCTCGGCTGCGGCTGAGCTCCCAGAAGCCCCTAGCAGCAGCGTCAGGCCTCACGGCCTCATGATCGAAGCCGCAATGCCTGCCCCAGCGCCCGGGACCCTGGCGTTTAACCCTGAAGTCAAACCCATCGACAAGAAGTTCATTAGCTTGGCTCTTATCTCTACTGGCAGCACGTTTGCCGATTCATACACCACATTGTTCGCCCGGGAGAACTGGCTTGCTGGGAAAAAGGGAGTCTGCAACGTGGAAGTTGAGTCAGCTTACTTGTATGGAACTCACCCGACCGTGGGGCGTGCGTACGCCGTTGCATCGGTGAAGAGTGTCAGTTCCGCATTTGCGGCGTACTACTTGCGCAAGCACCACAGCAGGCTTTGGAGCCTGCCGCTGGTGGCAAACTCCATCATCAGCCTGCAGGGTGTGGGCCAGAACATGGCGGCGTGCAACTAGGCGAAGGTTGGTTTCCTGAACGTTAGCGGCCTGGACGCTACTGCTGGATCCTACTGGACGATAAGAGTTAGGGGCAGTGAATGCTGCAGTGCCCCCGAGGTTCCCGTAACCGTGATGGTGTAGGTACCGGGAGCGGTTCCAGACTGGGGCGGCGGCGTTGTCGTGGCGACTCCGGTTCCTCCGGCGCATCCGGTCATGAAAATCAAAGCCGCACCCATCAGAGCAAGCAGAAAGATCCCACGCAGTTTCTTCGACCGCGCCCGGAAACCTGTCAGAATCACTCCCAGTAAGCCAAAGCCCTGCAACTGCAGCCAGATGGCATAAATCGGACGGCCTTGGGATGAACGAGCCGGAGCTGCCAGCGCCACGGTGGCTGTCGTGGAGATGTTCAAAATGACGGTTGCGGCGTTTCCACCCGGGGTCACGGCGCTCGGCGAGAAGCTGCAAGTTGCCAACGCTGGCAACCCAGCGCAGCTGAGTTGGATCGCATTGTTGAACGGTCCACCCAGCGGACTCAGAGTCAAAGTGTAGCTGGCGGCAGCGCCGGCTTTGATGGTCTTGCTGCTCGGAGAAACGGCCAATCCGAAATCGGGTACCGAGCCGGTCAGGCCGACAGTGCTAGGACTGCCCACGGCGCTGTCACTGATGGTCAGCGTTCCCGGGCGAGCTCCTGTGAGGGTCGGAGTGAAAACAATGCTGAGAGTGCAACTGGAGGAAGGGGGCAATGCGGAGGGACAGTTATTGGTCTCTCTGTAGTCTCCCGTTATCAGGATGCTGCTGATGCTGAATGCGACGTCGCCGTTATTGGCGAGGGTTACGGTTTGCGCGGCACTGGAAGTACCCACCGCGAGGCTGGTAAAAGCCAGGCTGGCGGGAGTGAGAGCGACGACGGCACCGGACCCATCGCCGTCAAGGTTGATAACGTGGGGCGATCCTGCAGCGTCGTCCTGGATGAGGATTGACCCGGACCGAGTCCCGACTGCGATAGGGGAAAAGGTCACGGAGAAAGTGCAGCTGCCGGCAGCCGATACGCTGGTTCCGCAAGTATCCGACTCGGCAAAGTCGCCGCTGGCCTTGATCGATGAAATCGTCAACGGGGAACTGCCCATGTTGCGGAGAAGGGCCGTTTGCGGCTGACTGGTTGTGCCCACGGTCTGAGTGACATACAAAAGAGAAGATGGACTCATAGAGACCGCTGGCGCAGAGGCAGGCCCGATCTTGATCACGAACGCGTCGGTGTTCCCGCCAAGTGTGTTTTGGAAGGCTCCTTGAGTGGGCGGGAAATCAGTGGAGTCGGTGGAACCGGCCACATAGAGGTTGCCGATGGAATCAACGGCTAGTCCAACGGGGCTGTCATCTCCGCTGCCTCCCAGATAGGTAGCAAACAGTTCCGAGCCCGCGACGGGATCAATTTCGGCCAGCAGAATGTCGCTCGCGTTGGTGTAAGCTTCGATGCCGTTCACGAGGCTAAACGAGTTGCTGGAGGTGGACGCTGCCACGTATGCATCGTTGTCTGCGTCCAGCGCAATCGCCATCGGACTGGCGTAGTTGTTGGGACCTAGAAATGTCGAATACAGCAATGCGGATCCCGCGGGATTGAATTTGGTAACGAATGCGAGGCCGCAGGCCTGCGCGTAGACGCTTGGGTCGCAGATGCTGGTGGAGGTAATCGGGAAAGTCCCGTCACTGACAGCAATCCCTGTGACATACGCCGAACCAGAAGTGTCGACAGCGATGGCATTAAGGTTGGTCAGGAGGCCGCTGGCCTCGTAGAAATAGGTGGAGTAGTCGAGACCTCCCAGAGCGCTGAACTTACTTACAAAGCCGACCACGGCATTCTGTTGCGTCGTGTTTGTTGTGAGGTAGGCGGACGGCATAGCGGGGAAGTTGTAAGTGTTGGTGATGCCCGCGACATACGCGTTTCCGCTGCTGTCCACCGCGATGCCGTTGATTGCGCTATAGGGTGAAGGCCAGCAGGGCGTGCCCCCGCAGTTGAAAGGGATGTTCGAACTGCCACTCAGATAAGTGGAGTAGACGAGAGACGATCCATTAGGACTGAACTTGGTCAAGAAGCCAGAGTTCCCCGACTGGCCACCTTGGTTCGGAGATGCTACGGCCTGATAGGCATTGGCGACGGGAAAATTGCTGGATGTTGTATTGCCCGCGACGAGCACGTCACTCGTAGCGTCAATGGCAACGCTGGAGGGTACGTCGGAGCCATTTCCTCCGAGGTAAGTTGAGTAGAGCAAGGAGGAGCCGTTTGCCGAGATTTTGGTGAGAAACGCATTGAAAGATCCCGGATAGGTTCCCTGATAGGGATTCACCATCGGAAAATTGCTCGAAGCGGTGCTGCCAGTTACATATACGTTATTCGATCTGTCCAGAACCAGGGCGTAGCCATAGTCCTGGCTGTTGCCGCCGAGATAGTCCGCATACACGAGATTCGATCCGGTGGCGTCGAGTTTCGCTACGAAGACGTGATTGGCGCCTCCGGGAAGTGATCCTAGAGTGGCCAGCGGGAAATCGACCGAATTGGTGTAACCAGCGACGTAGACACTGCCCGTACTATCTACGGCGATTCCAGTAGCCTGATCGGCGCCGCTTCCGCCCAGGTAGGTTCCGTATACAAGCACTGGATCAATCACCAGCGGCTTGCTTGGGTCGTACTGAGCAACCTGAAACGTGATGTGCGTCGAATCGGTTACAGCGTATGCCCCACGGATGGGAACGCGCAGACCGTTGGTCTCCTGATACACGACGGGATTCTGGAAATGAAGTTCCCCACTGCCTGTTTCGAGAACCAGGTTGCCTTCCGCGTCCAGTTGGATAGCATTCGCGCCCTGGATCTCGAATGCAATTCGGCTAGGGTCGGACCCAGGCGAGACCACAAAATCGTACTCCAGTTGCCGATGATTGCCGTAGTAGACGAGATCAATTCCGGGATATACGTTCTTGTAGCGAACCTTGGCATAGGTCGGCACATTGGTGTGCCACTTCGTGGGGTCATTGCCGATGAAGTAATTGATTATGCCGAGCTGCTGATCTTCTCCCACGACGGTTGGATTCGTTGCTGCTCCCGACAGCAAGAACTGCATGGTCGTAGCCGGGGCGGACGGGACGTTGCTGGCAGTGGATACGTTGCCTGTCGGTTGAGGTGGCACAACTGTGGCCGGACGTAATGAAAGAACCATACTGCCTGAGGTGAGAAAGGCCGTGTATCCCGCACCGCGGAAAAGAAACCTGGCCTGTGGGTTCGCTTGGCCCTGGTTCTCTTCGAATACCAGCGGCAGCTTGCCATAGTTCATGCTGCCCGTATTGCTCACAGGGGCGGCGGCGTTTAGCGGCAATCTACCCGATGACTGCTGCGCGAAAAATGGCGTGACTGCCAGTACTAACGAAAGAAGCACCCACTCGATGTCTCTGAGTCGCATCACTGTACCTCACACTTCATTTGGCTTGATTTAAGAGCACGCGTATCTTTCGGCGCGAAGGTACAGCCAGAGCCGAAAAAAGAGTGCTTTGCGATTGCGACCGGGAAGGAGGAGTCGTTTCGCCAGATCTCTCACATAAGGTCATTGCACGGCGACCGCCGAAGTGTTTTGTGGCGAGAAGGACACGCAGCTCTAACATACGAGAGGACTTAGGGCTGCGATCGAGGTGAAGCTTCTTCCGGGGTGCGGTGATTTAAGCCTCGATTCTGGAATAGTGTCCGGCTCTCAGACACCCCATGAACGACCAAAAAATCAGCTTCCAGGGATCTTCTGCGCGAAACGGCAGTGAGNNGAAGGTTGACGAGAGTGACCACAGTCACAGCTTCCTGTGAGTTCGATCATCGTTCCCGAGAAGAATCCTTGGTATCGAGGTACATTGCGCAATTTTCGGCGCAGATCGCGTCGGGCAGTATGCCGCAGGGAAGGCGAGCTTGTTTAAGAACATCGAACACCTCGTTCGGCTGGCAGTCGTCATGATGATTGGGGTCCTGGGATTCGTGATCCTGCGGGCCGCCGTCGTACCTCACAGTTTTGGGCAGTACGGCCACTATCGAGGCGCGGCGATAGGCGAGATCGCGTCCCGGCCGGTTGCGTTTGCCGGGCACGAGACCTGTGAAGCCTGCCACACCGACGTCGTGGAGCAGAAAAAGCTTGGCAAGCATGTGGTTGTATCTTGCGAAGCCTGCCACGGGGCGCTGGCGAAGCATGCGGACGATCCCAGTTCGGTGCTGCCCAAGAAGCTGGATACGGCAATCCTGTGTGCCCGCTGTCACGAGGCCAACGGCGCCAAACCGAAAGGCTTTCCGCAAGTTGCCACGGCAGAGCACTCCGGAGGGCTTGCCTGCGATACTTGCCATCAGCCGCACCACCCCAAGATCGAGACAGCAGAGATTAAGACGGAGGGAAAGAAATAATGGAAATCACCCGCCGTCGATTGTTGGTGCTTCTGCCCGCGGCTGCAGTTGCCTGGAAGTACGTACTTGCGGGAACTCCGGAAGGCGCGCCCAACTACGAGCTCACCAAGCACTGGTGGGCCATGCTGATCGACATTCCGAAGTGCATCGGCTGCGGCAGTTGTGTGCGCGCTTGCGCCGAGGAGAACGACGTTCCGGAAGGCTACTACCGCACCTGGATTGAGCGCTACCACGTGGCTGACTGGAAGATCGAACGGCCCGAGGTGGAATCGCCCGATGGCGGCAAATACGGCTTCCCACCCCATGCCGACGACGGAGGCAAGAACTTCTTCGTTCCCAAGCTGTGCAATCACTGTGCGGACTCCCCTTGCACCCAGGTGTGCCCGGTGGGAGCGACCTTTATTTCGCCGGACGGAGTTGTGCTCGTGGACAAGAGTTATTGCCTGGGCTGCCGCTATTGCATCCAGGCCTGCCCTTATGGATGCCGGTTCCTCAATCCCAAGACGAACACGGCGGATAAGTGCACGCTGTGCTATCACCGGATCACCAAGGGACTGACGACGGCGTGCTGCGAGGTCTGCCCTACGGGCGCGCGGCAGTTGGCGGACTTGAAGAATCCCAAGGATCCGATTCATGAGTTTTTGAAGACGCATGCGGTTCAGATTCTGAAACCGTACATGGCGACCGGGGCGAAGGTTTTTTACAACGGTATGGACGGTTCGGTGCGCTAAGGAGGCTCGTGCAGATACCCGTGGAAGGCTTTATGTACCCGAACGAAGTGGAACTCCAATGGAGCATCCTCATCGTTCTTTATCCGTTCATCACGGGACTGGTCGCGGGCGCGTTCATTCTGGCCTCGCTCGAACGGGTCTTCCGAGTAGAGGCGGTGAAGCCCACGTACCGGCTGGCCTTGCTCACGGCTCTCGCCTTCCTGCTGGTCGCTCCCCTGCCGCTGCAATTGCACCTGGGACATCCCGAGCGCTCGCTGGAGATGTATCTGACGCCGCACCGCTCCTCAGCCATGGCGATGTTCGGCTTTGTCTATCTGTGGTACCTGATGGCGGTGCTGCTGCTCGAAATCTGGCTCGACTACCGGCATGACATTGTTGTGCGGTCGCAGACCGAGAAAGGCTGGAAGCGGCTGGTCTATCGGGGGCTCACTCTGGGATCCACCAATGTCAGTGAACGTTCGCTGCATGTCGATGAGAGACTCGGATATTTCATCACGCTGATCGGCATTCCGTCCGCGTTTTTGTTGCATGGATATGTCGGCTTCATCTTCGGCTCGGTGAAGGCGAATCCGTGGTGGTCTTCGCCGTTGATGCCAATCGTCTTTATCTTTTCGGCAATGGTATCGGGGATCGCCGCCGTGATGTTGCTTTACATGCTTTCGACGCGGCTGCGAGGGCAGCGGATCGATATGCGCTGCCTGGATAAGATCGCGCAGTATCTGCTGTATACGTTTGTCATCGATTTCAGCCTGGAGATGATGGACCTGCTGCAGCGAATCTACGAAGCCGACGAATCGTTCCGCAGCCTGGATTTCATGGTGCACACGCGTCTCTGGGTATCGCAGGTGATCGTGCAGATCCTGCTGGGCACGGTCACGCCGATTGCACTGTTGGGGTTGATGCAGGTGCTTAAGGTCACGGAGGCCGCGCGCAGGTGGATCTACGCTTTAGCGGGAGGGTTGACCGTAATCGGAATTTTTGCCATGCGCTGGAATGTGGTGATCGGCGGGCAGCTTTTCTCCAAGAGTTTTCTGGGATATACGACTTATAAGATGGCGTTCGCAACGCGGGAGGGTTTGTTACCCGCGATCATACTCATGATTCTTCCTTTTATTATTCTGTGGGTTCTGGTGAAACTCCTACCACCTTGGCCAGAGTCAGCCTCCGTGCCGTCCGGCGCCACTCCGGTACACGGAACCAGCTAGCCCCGCCAGACCGGGGCAGATGCGGAGAAGCGAATGGCACAACCTTTCGACGGAAGCGCATCGGATGTAGATCAACTGAGCGAACGCGTGCGGGAGTTGGAACGCCGCGTCTCCGCATTGGAGGGTCGGCCAGCGATTGCGCCCCCCGTTTCTGCAGCGCATGAGAGTTTTGCACTGCAGAAACCGCGGCCTCCCGAGACTTGGCGCGGCTTCCCGGGGCCGAATGTATCGGGGGGTGTGCTGCCGGTGTTCGGCAAGGCGGTTCTGGGAATTGCGGGGGCATACTTGCTGCGCGCGGTTGCTGAATCGGGAATTATTTCGAAATTGCCTTTGCTGATGGTCGCCATCTTGTACGCGGGCATGTGGCTGGTCTGGGCAGTCAGGACTCACGCCGCGAATCAGTTTGCCAGCACCACTTACGCCATCACATCGGCAATGATTCTCTCGCCCTTGCTGTGGGAATCCACAGTGCGCTTTCAGATCTTAGGGACGGCTTACACGGCGGCGGTGCTGGTTGCCTTCGTTGTGCTCGCTTTGGCACTGGCGTGGCGGCAAAACCTGCAAGTGATTCCGTTGGTGGCGACTCTGGCGGCGGTGGCCACGGCTCTGGCACTTATTATTGCGACGCGCGAACTGGTGGCGTTTACGGTTGGATTGCTGGCTGTGGCCCTCGCTGCCGAGGTGGTGGTTTGCCTCGGGCAGAGGCTCAGCGTGCGAGCGGTCCCGGCGATTGCGGTGGATTTCGCGGTTTGGCTGCTTGTCTACGTGATGACTTCTCCCGAGGGCGTTCCGCCGGAATATCGTCCCATCGGCGCAACGACGATCACGGTGCTGTGCCTGGCGCTGCTTGCGATCTACGGCGGAAGCGTCGGGATGCGCAGCTTTAAGTTGCGCCACCGGTTGACGGTCTTCGAAATCGTGCAGGGAGTGGTCGTGTTTGCGCTTGCGACCTTTGGGACGCTGCGTGCCAGCCCTGGCTCCGCGGTTGCGCTCGGTGTTTTGTTCCTGCTGGTGGCGGCAATGTGCTACTGGGGCGCGCTGTCGCGTTTTGCAGCCCAAGAACAAACTCGAAATCGTCGCGTGTGCGCGACCTACGCGGCCGCACTTCTGCTGGCGGGAAGCTTCCTGCTTTTTTCTGCGGATTTCCGCTTACTGTTCTTGTGCCTGGCGGCACTGGCAGCGGCCTTTCTGTACTCACGTACTGGCAAACTGAGCCTTGGCATGCATGCATCCTTCTATCTGGCAGCGGCGGCAACCGGCTCGGCCTTTCTGAATTATGCGGAAAACGCTCTGGCAGGAACTGTGCCGGCGAAACCGGATTGGCGGGTTTGGGTGGTGGCAGCTTCGGCTCTGCTCTGCTACATGATCGGGTCGCGGGTTTCGGAAGGTCTTGGCAGGCGGCGGCTGCTTTGGGTGGTTCCTGCAGTGCTATTCAGTTTTGCAGCGGCAGCCCTGGCTATTGATGTGATCGTGTGGCTTGCCTCGAGTCGCGGGGAGTTGAGCGCCTCGCATCTTGCCGTTATTCGCACCGGGGTGACATGCTTGCTTGCGCTGGCGCTAAGCTTTCTCGGTTCTCGTTCGAAGCGCATCGAACTGGGTTGGGTTGCCTATGCTGCTGTCGCGTTTGGCGCACTGAAACTCTTGTTTGAGGACTTGCGATTCGGCAACGCAGGGTCGCTCGTGGTCTCTCTTCTTTTCTATGGATTAATTCTGATTTTGATCCCGCGGCTGACAAGGCTAGGGCGGGCCGAATCCTGACATTTCGAAAGCCAGAGTTTTCGTTCGGGAACGGCGCGCTCTTTTAGGGCCGGGAAATTCAGCGCACCACGGGTGGCACCAAAGTAACATTGCTCATTCTTCCCGAGAGTTGCACAATTTCTTGCATGGGCCTTGGTCCACTTTTTCTCGGGTTTCTACAGCGAATCGCGGTCGGGGCGGGCGCGGTATTTGCTCTGTTCCTCGTCTTGCGGCTCCGGATTCCCCAGCGTGCGGTGATCGTGGCTACTCGCCGAACAACAGACTAATCCGCAACACCCACAACCAGCATTCCCGGAAGAGCTCCAGATGATGCGCAATCAGGCGTGCGATGCCGTCATCGTATTCCGTCAGCACGACGAGTATCGAGGGCTGCAGAGTCGCAAATCACATCTGCGTCATTTGACTGGATTCGCGCGGGCGTGAGATAGTGGCTGTCCTCATTTCGCCGCAACTGACTGTCGACACCAATACACTCTTGTTGGCCCCAAAATGGTCCGTCTGATTCCGAAGGATACCAGCTTCTTCAAGATGTTCTCCGCGATGTCCGACAACCTTATCGCCGGAGCGCGCTCATTGGTGGATTTATTCGCGGATTACCGCGATGTCGAAAGCAAGATCGACGAGGTTCACCGGATTGAACGCGAGGGCGATGAGCTCACCCATGCCATCCTGACCAAGCTCAACCAGACGTTCATCACACCCTTCGATCGGGAAGACATTCACGAGTTGGCTTCCAAGCTCGATGATGTTCTGGACTTCATCAACGCCGCGTGCGCGCGCATCGTGATGTACCGGATTACGACTCCGCCTCCAGCGGCCGGAGATCTGGCCAAGATCATCCTGATGCAAAGCCTTGAATTACAGAAGGCGGTGTCTCTCATGCAGAAGAATGGCAATATCCTGGTCCATTGTGTGGAGATCAACCGCCTGGAAAACGAAGCGGATCTAGTGTCGCAGCAGGCTATCGCCCGGCTGTTTGAATGCGAGAAGGATCCGATCAACCTCATCAAGATCAAAGAGTTGCTCGAATTCCTCGAGCGGGCCACCGATAAGGCGGAAGATGTAGCCAATGTGCTGGAAACCGTGGTCTTGAAAAACACCTGAACGCCGAATATTCAGACGAATAGGGATGCTGGTGAAGCCTGATCTGCTGCTGCTCATCATCACAATACTGGTCGCATTGACCTTCGATTTCCTGAACGGATTTCACGATGCGGCGAACAGCATTGCGACCGTGGTGTCGACGCGGGTGTTGTCGCCAAAGCTGGCAGTCCTGTGGGCCGCGTTTTTCAATTTCGTGGCCGCTTTCCTGCTTGGGACTGCCGTGGCCAAGATGATCGGCAGTGGAATGATTAACATCGACTATGTGACCCAGTATGTAGTGATCACTGGACTGTTTGGCGCCATTGTCTGGGACCTGCTGACGTGGTGGTGGGGGCTGCCGACGTCCTCGTCGCATGCCTTGATTGGCGGCTATGCGGGGGCGGCGGTGATGCGATCCGGGTGGCATGTAATCATTGCAGAGGGCTGGTACAAGACCCTGATCTTCATCGTGGTGGCACCGATCATGGGGCTTATTCTGGGCTTCGTTTTCATGGTCGCCATCTTTTGGCTTCTGCGAAATAAAGCTCCCCAGAGAATCGACGTCTGGTTCCGCAAGTTGCAACTCCTTTCGGCGGCGGCTTACAGCCTCGGGCATGGCGGCAACGACGCTCAGAAGACCATGGGGATCGTAGCCAGCGCTCTTTATGGAGCGCACTTTCTAACCTCGGCGGAACTGGCCGGTAACTGGGGGAAGTTTCACTGGCCGATCATCCTGGCAGCGCATGTGTCGATCGCGTTGGGGACGTATTTTGGCGGTTGGCGGATCGTTCACACCATGGGCTCGCGCATCACCAAGCTCAAGCCGGTGGGAGGTTTCTGCGCTGAGGCGGCGGGAGCGATCACGCTATTCTCCACTGCTCTGGCTGGAATTCCCGTGAGCACCACGCATACCATTACCGGAGCTATCGTCGGCGTGGGAGCGACCCATCGCCTTTCGGCCGTGCGATGGGGGGTGGCCAGGCGCATCGTCTGGGCATGGATTGTGACCATTCCGGCGGCAGCCCTGGTTGCCGCGGTTGCGTTCTGGCTGGTGCGATTGATTCACCCGGGAGCCTAGTGAATTGCCAGAGAGATGCGGAAGGAGGGCCAAGTAAAATGACCCGGCTCATCCTGCTAATGAATGGACTTTCTTCCGACGCTGCATTTCCTAGTCTGATGTCTCGCTGATGTCAAAGTACCCAGCCCTTTGGTCCGCTCATCGTCCTGCGAGCGGACCTTTTTCTTTTATAATCGCTGCATTTCCCGGGGGCATCGCGAAATGGCCGACGAAAAGCGGGACCGCGAATTGGGCATGGGCCGCCCGATTTCGCGGCGAGACTTCCTGAACGGTGCGGCCGTCGGACTAGGCGGAGTGCTGGCGAGTCAGAGCGTGCTGGCGGCACTGGCGCCGGCGGAGTTTTCTCTACAGAGTGATGCGCCACCGTTCGCGCCTGAGAAGGCGGCGGACTATTATCCTCCGGCGCTCACCGGCATGCGCGGGAACCATGAGGGCACATTTACTTATGCCCACCGCTTGCGCGATGGCGAGGCTTGGGATGCCGACGGTGGCGCGCAGTCGACGGGTGAGACTTATGACCTGGTCGTGGTCGGAGGGGGAATCAGCGGGCTGGCGGCGGCGTACTTTTTTCGCAAGAACGCGGGTGAAAAAGCGCGCGTGCTGGTGATCGACAATCACGACGACTTCGGCGGACACGCGAAGCGCAACGAGTTCCAGTCGGGCGGGCGGATGCTGCTCGGCTACGGAGGAACGCAGTCCATCGAAAGTCCGGGGAAGTATAGTGCCGAAGCGAAGGGACTGCTGGTCGAACTTGGAATAGACAGGCAGAGGTTCTTTAAGGCTTACGACCAGAAGCTGTACCCGTCGCGGAAGCTGGGAACGGGATGCTTCTTTGATAAGGAAACGTTCGGCGAAGACCGGCTGGTCGCGGGTTTGGGAACGACACCCTGGGCCGAGTGGCTGGCGAAGACACCGCTGAGTGATGAAGTGCGGCGCGACATCGCACGCGTGTACACGGAAAAAGTCGATTACCTGCCCGGTCTCTCGCGGGAGGAGAAGATCGCCAAGTTATCGAAGATCAGCTATGCCGATTTTCTGACCAAAACTTGCAAGGTGCGTCCGGAGGCGTTGAAGTTCTTTCAGAGTTACACCCACGATCTTTTTGCGGTGGGCATTGATGCGGTGCCGGCGATCGAGTGCTGCGTGGCGGGCGACGATTACGGTGGGGTCACATACGCTGGGTTCCAGGGAATGAGCCTGGGAGATGAGGAGAAAGAAGAGCCTTACATCTTTCACTTTCCGGATGGAAACGCTTCCATCGCGCGCTTGCTGGTGCGGGCCTTGATTCCGGGTGCGGTGCCTGGAAGCACGATGGAAGATGTGGTGACGGCGCGGGCCGATTACAGCCGGCTGGACCGGGAGGGATCGGCAGTGCGAATCCGCCTGAACAGTACGGTCGTGAATGTGAAGCACACGAGTGCGGAAGCGGCAAGAGAGGTTGAGGTGGCGTACATCCGGGGAAAGAAGTTGCAGGCGGTTCGAGCGAAGCAGTGTGTGCTCGCCTGCTACAACGGGATGATTCCTTACCTGTGTCCGGAGTTGCCGGACAAGCAGAAGGAAGCGCTGGCTTATCTAGTGAAGGCGCCGCTAGTGTACACGCACGTCGCGATTAAGAACTGGACATCATTTGAAAAACTGGGAGTGCGGCAGATCGAGTCCCCCGGAAGTTATCACGTGTACACCGCGCTAGATTTTCCGGTGAGCATGGGCGATTACAGGTTTCCCGGAAAGCCGGAAGAACCGATGGTCCTCTTTATGCTGCGCACGCCGTGCAAACCAGGGCTGCCGATGCGCGATCAAAATCGGGCCGGCCGGGCGGAGTTGATGCGCACGCCGTTCTCGACGTTCGAGCGCAATGTTCGAGACCAACTGGGGAGGATGCTGGGGAGCGCGGGCTTCGATCCGGCGCGCGACATTGATGGCCTCACAGTGAACCGGTGGGCGCACGGATATGCGTACTCCTATAATCCGTTGTTTGATCCAGACTGGGCTGAGGAGGAGAAGCCGTGGGTGGTTGGACGCAAGCCGTTCGGGCAGATTGCGATCGCGAATTCGGATGCGGGGGCCTCGGCCTATACTGATGTGGCGATTGATCAGGCGTATCGGGCTGTCGCGGAGCTGAGAGCGAGGAAAGCTTGAGGGTTGCCGATGAGTAGTGAACAGGTTGCTCATTTCAGTACTGGAAGATCAGCCTTTGACCGCAGTATGTGAGTCGGATTGTATAATCCGGCTTTCGCCATCATGCCGCGATACGCCACGATTGTTGCCACGGGCAGCTACCTGCCGGAGATCGAAGTCAGCAACGACCTCCTGCGAACACGATTTTCCAGCGACCCCGAGAAGGTGGACAAGCTAGAAGCCTCCACGGGCATCCTGAAACGGTGGTATGCTCCGGACAATTGGGCGACCTCGGATTTAGCCCTGAGCGCAGCCCGTCAGGCCTTGGAGCGCGCGAGTCGCAAACCTGAGGACGTGGATTTGATCGTTCTTGGCACCGACTCGCCGGATTTCATCACTCCGGCGACCTCGGTGGTTTTGCAGCACAAACTCGGCGCCAGGAACGCGGGAACGTTTGACGTGGGTTGCGCCTGCGCTTCATTTCCCACCGGACTGGCCGCGGCTGCCGGTTTGATTGCGACCAATGCTTCGCTGCGAACCGTTCTTGTCGTTGGAGCCTACCTCATGCACCGGTTGGCCGATCCAAACGATCCGGCGATTTTCTTCTACGGTGACGGTGCTTGCGCAGCCGTGCTAGAACCTTCCGATCACCCCGGCTTCATCGCCTCCGCCATGCAGGCGGATGGCTCCTACAATCGTAACTGGGGGATCTATGCCGGAGGCACTGCGGAGCCTGCCAGCGAAGCTGCCGTCCGCGAAGGCAGAACCAAGGTACAGTTTATCGAGCGGTATCCTCCGGAAATCAACGAGCAGGGTTGGCCCCGCCTCACTCGCCGTCTCGCCGGCGATGGAGGTTTTGCGCTGAACGACGTGGAGCTCTTTATTTTTACCCAAGTGCGCAAGTCGACGATTGAAACGGTGATGGCGGATCTTGGCGTACCGTTCGAACGAGCCCACACCATTATGGAAGAATCCGGGTACACCGGATCGGCGTGTGTGGGGATGGCTTTGCACGACGCCATTGGGAAGGGTAAGCTGCGGTCCGGCGGGCTGGTTGTGCTGGTGGGATCCGGCGTGGGATACAACCAGGCCGGAGTCGCTTTCCGCATGCCTTAGGTGACGTTCCACTTCAGCGGTCGGTGGAAGTCAGTTTCAGGATTCCTTGATCCAGATTGCATGATCCACGGCGACATCCTCGGTGAGCGTGCGCGCTTGAGCCCCGACAGTGCGGCTCTGATTTACGTTCCTTCTCAGCAGCGCTTTACCTACCGTGAACTCAACGACCGCGCGATTCGTTGCGCACACTTGTTGATCGAACAATGCCGCCTGGTGAAAGGCGACCGGGTTGGTATTCTGGCTAAGAACCGCGTGGAATTTCTGGACGCTTTCTTCGCCGCGGGCAAGACTGGGATTATCTTAGTCCCGCTCAATACGCCTCTTACCGCACTCGAGTTGGGCGTAATTGTCAAAGACAGTGGACTTAAAGCCGTGCTCTACGATGGCGAACTGGCGGAGAAAATTCAACAGCTCAAACGCGAACATTCGATCGAATATTGGATCGCACTCGATCAGCAACTGGACTCTTCCGACCTAAACTATGCGAGTTGTCTTGCCAACAACGACGCATTAGGCTGGGTGGCAGCACAATGCGATCCCGAAGATATTTATTGTCTTCTCTACACCAGCGGCACCACCGGCAAACCAAAGGGAGTGATGATCCCTCACCGAATGGTGGCTTGGAACGGCTACAACACCGCAGTGTGCTGGCAGTTGCGGGAAGATGACGTCAGTCCAGTTTTCACTCCCTTGCATCACGCTGGCGGTCTGGCAGCTTTTCTTGTTCCCATTTTCATCGCCGGGGGCACCATCGTTCTGCACCGCGAGTTCGATGTGCACGAAGTCTGGGACTCCATTCAAAGGCAGAAATGCACCGTGGTTCTTGGCGTGCCCACTATTTTGAAGATGCTGTTGGAGGCTCCCGAATTCGGCGAGGCCGACTTGAGCCAGGTTCGCTGGTTCATCAGTGGTGGCGCGCCTCTACCCGTCGATTTGATCGAAGCGTATCGCGCGCGCGGCGTGATTCTTAAGCAGGGCTACGGTCTGACCGAGGTGGGTGTCAATTGCTTCTCCATGGCCCCGGAAGAGGCCATTCGCAAGCCAGGCTCAATCGGCAAGCCGATGATGTTCACTCAGGCGCAGCTTCTCGACTTCCAGGGCAACGAGGTTCCGAAGCATGAAGTAGGTGAGCTATGTCTGCGTGGACCTCACGTGTGCAAGGGCTATTGGAATAACTCGTTGGCAACTGCGGCCTCATTCGACAGCGATGGATGGTTTCACACCGGCGACATGGCNNTATCCGGCGGAAATTGAGGCTGAATTGCTCCGATGCCCCGCTGTGCGCGACGCAGCCGTTATCGGTGTTCCCCATCCCACATGGGGCGAAGTGGGCGTCGCCTTTGTGGTTCCGGGCAGTCTTATCCCATCGATCGAAGAGCTCACGAACTTTCTTGCCGATAGACTTGCGAAGTACAAACTTCCGCGCGAGTTCATATTCGTGGATGCTCTGCCGCGGACTGCGTACGGCAAAGTGGTGAAGACAGAATTGATGGAAAGGTTCGAGCGACGGAGGCGGAGCGACGGCCAAGGGACGTGAAACTTTCCTGACGATTTAGCTGCGTGCCAGGGCAGACTCACGGCGGTCTCGCTCCAAGAACTTTAGGACTCTTTCCGCTCAGTTTTCGTGTTCGCCCCGACACACTGTGTCCCGCGGGGCACGTCGTTTTTCGGACGTTTCTCTCCGAACTCCTTGCTCTGTGCGGAAATCTACGTTTGGTCCGCACCTTGCTTCTTACTTGCAGCGTCGGCTTCACGGTTTATAGTCTGTGTTCAGAAAGCAGGAATCATGAGACGAACATCCATCGTCTCTGTCCATAGAGCACTCGCGGTTGGCCTTATCCTGGCGCTTGTGCTCGGAGCGGCCATAATCTGGCGCGCCTCACAGGCGCTCCATTCGGCGGCACAAGACGTCAGCTCGGAGCACGAGATTCGCTTTGTGGTTCGGCCGCTTCCTCCCGCGGTGAACACCGATTTCGAACCGATCAGTTCTCCCGCGGTATTCTTCCAGGCCGCGCGTTTCCAGGATCATCTTTATGTGGCCGGCCCCGCGGGACTGCTCGAATATGACCTGGGTGGCGCTCAACTCCACCAGTACGCCGTTGGCCGCGAGCTTCCCGGATCGACGCTGGTTGCGCTGGCTCGCGCCGTTCTGGCCGACGGCCGAGAACCGGAACTCATCCTTGCGACCGCCAATGATGGGCTTGTCGCCTTCAACGGACACGCCTTGCGACAGATCTTCCCGTACGACTTTGATGCCCGCGCCATCACGACAATCTTGCCCGTTGCTTCCGGCCATCTTCTTATTGGCACGAAGAAGCGAGGTGTCCTCGTCTACGACGGAAAGCAACTCACCGTGCTGCACTCCACATTGAAAGACATCTATGTAACGGCTCTTGCGGGCAGCGAGTCCGATCTTTGGATCGGTACTTTGACTACCGGCGTGCTTCACTTCCACGCGGGCCAGACCGAGAGCTTCACCGAAGCTCAGGGATTGCCGGATCCCCAAGTCACGTCGCTGGCGGTCGCCGGTGACACAACCTATGTTGGTACGCCGGTCGGTGTGGCTGTGTTCGATCATGGGCGTCTTTCCCGGGTCCTTGCACCCGGAGTGCTGGCCACGTCCTTGCTCGCGACTGGCGACCAGCTCTACGTCGGGTCCGAAGACCAGGGAGTGATTCCGGTTCAGCTCGCAGGTCGCCGGCCCAATCCAAACGCCTCGCAGGATTCCCAGTTGTCTGAAGTGCGCCAGATCTTCGCTTCCGAAGACGCGCTTTTCGCCGTGGCTCGTAATGGGCTGTACCGCATGAATCTTCGCGGATTTGGGTGGCAGCGTGTGCTCGATGCAGGTTCAGCTACGCTTAGTGATCGCAACATCTCGGCGCTCGCAACGGATGGAGTTGGCCGGCTCTGGGTCGGCTATTTCGATCGGGGTCTCGACATACTTGCTTCCGACCCCAGCCGCGCCACCCATGTGGAAGACGAGCATGTATTCTGCGTCAACCGCATCTTTCCGGATGCCAAGGCTGGCACAATCGACGTCGCCACCGCCAACGGCCTGGTTCGCTTCGACAATGCTGGCAGCGAGCAGCAAGTGCTGACTCGCAGTGACGGACTCATCGCCGACCACGTCACTGACATTGCCTCCTACCGCGACGGTCTCGCCCTCGCGACTCCCGCCGGCCTCACCTTCCTTGACTCGACCGGAGCGCGCAGCATGTATGCATTTCACGGCCTGGTGAATAACCACGTTTATGCGCTCGGCGTTTCCGGCGACGAGCTCATCGCCGGCACGCTCGGTGGCCTCTCCGTTCTCAACAAAGGCGACGTTGAAGCGAACTACACCACCGCAACTTCCAACCTGAAGCACAACTGGATCACTGCCATTGTGCCCGTGAAGGATGAGTGGTTCATCGGCACCTACGGCGCCGGCGTTTTGAAGATGGACGCGTTGGGCCGCTGGCAGAGTTTCGAGGATCTGCGCGGCGAAATCGACGTGAATGAAAACGC
>PMXH01000173.1 GCA_003165855.1 Acidobacteriaceae bacterium
AACTCATGCGACATGTTGGCCAGGAATTCCGACTTGTATTTCGATGTCAAAGCCAGTTCCTTGGCCTTATCTTCCAGAGCACGCCGCGCTTGCTCGATTTCCTGGTTCTTGCGTTCCACTTCAACGTTCTGTTCCGCGAGCTGCTGCGCTTTTTGCGCGAGCTGCTCGTTCGTCTGCTGCAATTCCTTTTGCTGCATCTGCAGCTCGGTGGCCAACTGCTGGGACTGCTTCAAGAGTCCTTCCGTCTGCATCGTGGCCTCGATACTGTTAAGCACGATGCCGATGCTGGCCGTCAGCTGCTCAAGAAATGCCAGATGGGATGTTGTGAAGTTGCTCAACGAGGCTAGCTCGATGACCGCCTTTACCCGGTCTTCAAACAGGACAGGCAGCACGATAACGTTCCTCGGAACCGCTTCGAACAAACCTGACCGAATAGAAATCGTGTTTGGTGGCAGTTCGGAAATCAGCATCCGTTTTTTTTCGGCTGCACACTGTCCCACCAAACCCTCGCCGATCTTCAATCGCCGCAGATGCCCGCCCTCGCCGTCCCCGGCAAAGGCCGAGAGCAGCACCATCTCCGCCGATTCCTCACCTCCCATTTGGTAGATCACGCCTTGTTGGGCGCTTACCAGAGGCGCAAGTTCCGACAAGAGCATGCGTCCCACGGTGGTCAGATCGCGTTGCCCCTGCAACATGCCGGTAAAACGCGCCAGATTCGTCTTCAGCCAATCCTGCTCCGTATTGCGATCGGTAGTCAGGCGAAGATTGTCGATCATCGTGTTCAGATTGTCTTTCAGGTCGGCGACTTCGCCGCTCGCCTCCACCTGAATGGAACGCGTGAGGTCGCCCTTGGTGACGGCCGTGGCAACCTCAGCAATGGCCCTTACCTGATTGGTCAAATTGTCGGCCAGCAGGTTCACGTTGCCCGTGAGATCCTTCCACGTACCCGCGGCGCCGGGCACGTTGGCCTGACCGCCCAGCCGGCCCTCGACGCCGACTTCGCGGGCGACCGTCGTAACCTGGTCGGCGAAAGTGGCCAGCGTGTCTGTCATGTTGTTAATGGTTTCGGCCAGCGCCGCAACTTCACCCTTCGCGTTAACGGTCAGCTTCTGAGTGAGTTCGCCATTAGCGACGGCAGTCACCACTTTCACGATGCCGCGCACCTGTTCGGTCAGGTTGGCAGCCATCACGTTCACGTTGTCCGTAAGATCTTTCCACGTCCCGGCCACGCCCGGAACCTGCGCCTGCCCGCCCAGCTTGCCTTCCGTACCCACTTCGCGAGCCACGCGAGTGACTTCGGCGGCGAATGCATTCAGCTGATCGACCATCGTGTTGATGGTGTTCTTGAGTTCGAGAATTTCGCCTTTCACGTCCACCGTGATCTTGCGTGATAAATCGCCGCGAGCCACAGCAGTGGTCACCTCTGCAATATTGCGCACTTGCCCGGTGAGGTTCCCGGCCATTGCGTTCACGGAGTCGGTAAGATCCTTCCAGGTTCCGGCCACACCGGATACGTTGGCTTGTCCGCCGAGCCGGCCTTCGCTGCCCACTTCGCGGGCCACGCGCGTCACTTCGGCGGCGAACGAGCGCAGTTGCTCGACCATCGTGTTCAGCGTCTCTTTCAACTGCAAGATTTCGCCCCGCACGTCCACCGTGATTTTCTTCGAGAGATCGCCGTTCGCAATGGCCGTCGCAACTTCAGCAATATTTCTCACCTGGCCAGTGAGGTTGCTGGCCATGAAGTTCACATTGTCCGTGAGATCCTTCCACGTTCCGGCAACTCCGGGTACCTGCGCTTGGCCGCCTAACTTTCCGTCGGTGCCTACTTCGCGGGCTACGCGCGTGACTTCGCCAGCGAAGGCATTGAGCTGGTCGACCATCGTGTTGATGGTGTTCTTGAGTTCGAGAATCTCGCCCTTCACGTCGACCGTAATCTTGCGTGACAAATCGCCGCGCGCCACTGCGGTCGTAACCTCGGCAATGTTGCGCACCTGACCCGTAAGGTTCCCTGCCATCGAGTTGACTGAGTCCGTGAGATCCTTCCAGGTACCGGCGACGCCAGGCACGTTGGCTTGTCCTCCCAGACGGCCCTCAGTGCCGACTTCACGCGCGACGCGCGTCACTTCTCCGGCAAACGCGTTGAGCTGATCGACCATCGTATTGATGGTCTCTTTGAGCAGGAGAATTTCGCCGCTCACATTCACCGTGATTTTCTTCGAAAGGTCGCCGCTCGCGATAGCGGTGGCAACTTCTGCGATGTTGCGCACCTGACCGGTCAAGTTACTGGCCATCGAGTTGACCGAGTCCGTAAGATCCTTCCACGTGCCGGCGACACCGGGAACCTGCGCCTGTCCGCCCAGCTTGCCATCGGTGCCGACTTCACGGGCCACACGGGTTACTTCCGAAGCAAATGACCGCAACTGATCCACCATCGTGTTGATGGTGTCCTTGAGTTCGAGAATTTCGCCTTTCACGTCAACCGTGATCTTGCGTGACAAATCACCGCGGGCCACGGCAGTGGCGACTTCAGCGATGTTTCGTACCTGGCCAGTGAGGTTGCTGGCCATGAAGTTCACGTTGTCCGTAAGATCCTTCCACGTGCCGGCAACTCCGGGCACTTGTGCCTGTCCGCCCAGCTTGCCTTCGGTTCCAACTTCGCGCGCCACACGCGTCACTTCGCCGGCGAACGCATTGAGTTGGTCCACCATCGTGTTGATGGTGTTCTTGAGTTCGAGAATCTCGCCCTTTACGTCGACCGTGATCTTGCGTGACAAATCGCCGCGAGCCACTGCGGTCGTAACCTCGGCAATGTTGCGCACTTGACCGGTAAGGTTTCCGGCCATCGAGTTGACTGAGTCCGTGAGATCCTTCCAGGTACCTGCGACGCCAGGAACGTTGGCTTGCCCTCCCAGACGGCCCTCGGTTCCGACTTCGCGCGCCACCCGCGTGACTTCGCCAGCGAAGCGGTTGAGCTGATCCACCATCGTGTTCAGCGTTTCCTTCAGCTGCAAGATTTCACCGCGGACATCGACCGTGATCTTGCGCGATAGATCGCCATTGGCGATGGCCGTCGCTACTTCGGCGATGTTTCGCACTTGGCCGGTCAAGTTGCTGGCCATGAAGTTCACGTTGTCCGTCAGATCTTTCCACGTACCGCCAACTCCGGGCACCTGCGCTTGTCCGCCCAGCTTGCCTTCGGTACCTACTTCGCGCGCCACGCGCGTAACTTCACCAGCGAACGCGTTGAGTTGATCCACCATCGTATTAATGGTGTCCTTGAGTTCGAGAATTTCGCCTTTCACGTCGACCGTGATCTTGCGCGACAAATCGCCGCGAGCCACAGCGGTCGTAACCTCCGCGATGTTGCGCACCTGAGCCGTCAGGTTCCCCGCCATCGCGTTGACCGAGTCGGTCAGATCTTTCCACGTTCCCGCCACACCTACGACGACGGCCTGTCCGCCCAGCTTGCCATCCGTACCCACCTCGCGGGCCACGCGGGTTACTTCGGACGCAAATGAGCGCAACTGGTCCACCATCGTGTTGATGGCCTCTTTAAGCTGAAGAATTTCCCCGCGCACATCGACCGTGATCTTGCGAGAGAGATCTCCACTGGCAACCGCGGTAGCAACTTCCGCGATGTTGCGAACCTGCCCCGTCAGGTTACTGGCCATCGAGTTAACAGAGTCCGTTAGGTCCTTCCAGGTGCCTGCGACGCCGGGCACTTGCGCCTGGCCACCGAGTTTGCCGTCGGTGCCTACTTCGCGCGCGACGCGGGTCACCTCTGCGGTGAAGATGCCAAGCTGCTGAATCATGGTGTTGACGATGTTGGCAGAGCGCAGGAACTCGCCTTCGAGGGGCCGCCCGTCCACGTCCAAGCGCACGGTCTGCGTCAGATTGCCTTGGGCAACGGCAGCGATGGCACGGGTTACTCCGGCGGTAGGCCGCAGCAAGTCCTCAACCAGGGTATTGATTGAGACTTCCATGTCGCCCCACGCGCCTCTGGATTCATGAAAGCGGGTGCGCTCGCGTGTCCTTCCTTCCTTGCCCACTACCTGCCCGACGCGCTTCAATTCATCCGCCATTTGCTGGTTAGCCGAAACGATGGAATTAAAAGTGTCGGCAATCTTGCCGGCCAATCCAGTCCAGGAGCCCGGAAGGCGCACGGAAAAGTCGCCGTCCCGCATAGTCTGCAGGCTAGCGAGGATCACGCTAAGATCGCCCGAAGCAGGCTGATCAGCGTGGACAGAATTCCCGTTCGTTCCAGCCTTCTGTTCTGCGCCGGATGCTCCGTTGGCGACGGCCGTGGATGAGCCTTGATTGTTTCTCTTCATGTTGTTCTCCCGGAAGCGGGGCAAGATCTCGCGTCACAAGACCTTTCGTCACTTCACTCTCCGTGCTCCTACCAGCTTTTGCAGGGGAGGAGCAATGCTGGTTCGATGCCCAGCGCTAGAACCGACGGATCACCGAAATCACGGATATCCAAGTCATCTGTTTGGGTGTGAAGCTTGAAGGAATTCGTCGATCAACATCGATTGGTAACACGAAGAACTGTGGGCTGACTCTAGGGTTTTTCCTGTAGAGCGCAGGGAAAACCAGTTGTCTCGTCCTGATGAGCATCTCGATCAACGGAGTTCGGTCCTCCGTCAACTTGCGGCTTCAACAACCGCGGCTTCTTCCAGCATTGCGGGGTCATGGGCCCCGGTGCGGCGCAGTATCTCTACCGCCCACGCCGCGTTAGCGCTTTCCGGGCATGTGACATAAACCAAGGCCCCCATCTTGCGTAGCTGGTTCTCAAATCGTTCCGCGTCGCATTCAGGAAAGCCCAGGCCGACCAGAGCTCTCGAGCTGCGGCTTGCCATCATGGCGTGGAGGAATGCTCGTGAGCGGATGAAGAAACCGACGGTTGGGATCATCACGGCGCCGAACTCGAACAGCCACCCGATAAACCCCTCCGCGGCCGCACCTTCCATGCGCCCGGCGTTGAGAATATTGGCCTCGCGCACGAATGTGGCCACGGGATGCCGGGGCGAGATCATCATGCAGATATCCGCGTTCTCAAACCCTGACTGGTTTAACGCCTGCACGACCTGGTGAAGCTCTGTATCGTAAGGGTACATTCCATACGCGGCTGGGGAATTCACTGGCATGACCGGATTCTCCGATTCTGGATTGCGGAACGGACCGCTAGTCTGGAACACCGGGGAAGCTGAGAACCCTTATGAAGCACTGGAATTCCGTTCGAAGGGCCCCCGCAACTACGGGATTGATGGAGCTACAGTACACAATCCGGTGAAGCCCGAAACATCGGGTTGATCCTGTAGGTCCGAAGGTTGTTCCCGGCAGTCGATTCCTGGATTTTTGTTCATTGGCCAAGGTTGCTTCTCCTTCGCTTGTTTTGCGGGACGCGTTGTTGTACGCTGACTCTCTTCAATTCGCCTTCGATGAGAGCCTGCAAGTTGAGAGCTAAGATGAGCATTGATCACATTTCAGAAGCTGGCAATTTCAACGATGCCGTGCGCCGTTACGGTCTGGCGATTCTGGCGGCGATCGTTGCGTTGTGGCTTCGATGGCTCCTGTCTCCGCTCTTGGGAGGGAACAATCCCTACCACACCGTGTGGGCGGCGGTGGTCTTCTCGGCCTGGTACTGTGGGCTTGGCCCTTCCATTGTCACCACGCTGGTGGGGACGGTGGGAGTTTGGTACTGGTTCCTGCCACCCTACAAATCCTTCCATGTGCAAGACCCCAGGGCAGAAATGTCTGGCGTGCTCGGATTCCTCGTTTTCTCGGGTTTGATTATCGCGCTCGGTGAAGCGAATCGCCGCTCCCTTGCCAGGAGGAAGCGAGCGGAGGAACAGCTGAAGAAAGCGCACGAAGATCTCGAACGAAGAGTGCACGAGCGAACGACGGATCTAAATGTCGCCAACGAAAGCCTGCGCGAACTGTCGGGTCGACTACAGCAGATGCGCGATGACGAGCGGCGCCAAATTGCCCGGGAGTTACACGACAGCGTGGGACAACTGCTGGCCGCGCTCAGCATGAACATCGCCATCGTGCGGAGTCAATCTAACAAGCTCGATTCGGCAGGAGCCCGAGCCGTCTCGGAAAATGCAGCAATGGTCGAGCAGATCAGCAGGGAAATTCGTACCATCTCCCATCTGCTGCATCCGCCGTTGCTCGATGTTGCCGGTCTTGCCTCTGCGCTTCGCTGGTATGTCGATGGGTTCTCGGAACGCAGCAAGATCAAGGTAGACCTGGATGTCCCAGACAAGTTCGGCCGGCTGTCAGACCAGATGGAAATCGCAATTTTCCGGATGGTGCAGGAGTGCCTGACAAATATTCACCGGCATTCTGGAGGTGCTTTCGCGACAATTCGTGTGCGCGAGGAGGATCACCAGGTTTTCGTCGAAGTTCAAGACGCGGGCAAAGGGATACCACTGGCAAAACAACTTGAGCTCAGTTCATCAGGTCGAACCGGAGTGGGGTTTCGCGGAATGCGCGAGCGTTTCTGGCAGTTAGGGGGGAATTTGAACATTCGATCGGACGGTGCAGGAACAGCCGTGACTGCGACGCTGCCGTTTCGAGATGCGGCACAGCAACAGCGCAAATCAGAAATCGCCTAGGCAGGTCAGCCGTCAGCAGCAAGATTATGGTTTCGACCCGTCTTGACCCTTCCCGTCACTCTTGGGGGCTGGTCGCGCGTGCATCCGCTTCAATGGTTACTTCCACCTCGGCACCCTGCTTGAGGCGTACCTTGTTGCCATTCTCGTCCGTTAGAGTGTTCTCAATGCGAAGCTCTCGATAGAGATGATCGGCCCCTTCCACAGCAATCTGAGCCTTTTCAGGTTCACGGGGAGATAGAGGTTTGATAACCTTTTCGACCGTTGCAGACAGAGTGGTGCTTGATTTTTCGCTCATAGTTGGTTCCTTATCTCAGCAATAAACAGCCCCATTCAGGATGCATTCATTCGCACGCTCGATTGACGCTCATTCGCGCTTCGACGCCGCATTGGTGTTCTTACCACTGCTCTCGTGCTCGTCTTTGTGACCGAAGTCCAAACCAAAGTGCGGCTCCGATTCTGTGCCGGTGATTCTAATGGGAATTTCCGTGCCAGCTCCGCCCTTGCTGAAGAATGGATCCACAGGCTTAAGAAGAATTGACTTCCACCCGGTGGTCATTTGCGAAACTTTTGCATCGAGCCGCGCCTTCCCGCGAAAGTCAAACGTTTGTCCGTCCAGGCTGTAGTTGCCTGTCATATCGACATGCGTTCCCGGGACAAGAAAATGAAGAGACGAAAAGGACAGCAGTCCGTCCTTCAGGGTGAACACGCCTTGCAAATCAACGGGCACATCTTCTTCGGAATGCTCCTGGGCCTGCTTCGGCTTCCCCTGGCTGCGCAAACTCAATGAGTCGAGCTTGCCTTGGACCTTTTCGTTCGTGAAGCGCGCGCGGAGCACGTGAAAGTTGCCGGCTAACTTCAGCCGGTCGGCCACGCTCGCATCGCCGGGCACGAGGCTCAGCCGCGTCTTCATTTCAACGGGACCCGTCATAACGGGAGGATCGGTGCGCACTCCTAGTTTGAGCAAATCCTCGATCCGCGCATTATCCAAAACCACAGTGAGTTCGATGTCGTGCCCATGCGGCGCACTCATGCGGACAATCGAGCCCTCGGCGGTGAAAGAAGAATGAAGCAATGTTGCATTCACCGGCCGGAGATATGTGTCGCCGCTGGTGCCGTCAACAATGGCGTGGAATTCCGTGTGCAGCGGCACCGGATGCCCACTGGTCGCAATTTGGAAGTCCGGCGTATCAGTTGTTCCATGCACGGCGATGTCGCCGAGAGTTCCCGAATATTGGCCGGTTGACGAGAGCGTTCCTCCAATGCCTTTGATCGTGCTCAGATCTGCGTTGCGGAAGGAATAGTCTCCTTGCACTGGCGTGTCCCGAGGACTGTCTTGCTGCCAGGGTCCGAACAGACCGCTCGACTGAATGTCTCCCACCGGCTTGGGATTCACTAAAGTAGCATTAAACTGGAGCGGTTGGCCGGGACCAACGTCTTTCATCTTTAGGTCCCCGATGGCAAATTCCAGCGGCGGCTTTCCCGGCTTTGAAGTGTTGATCAGCAGCTCTGTATCCTCGCAAACAAACTTATCGACGAAGATCGTCATCTTGCCGGTTCTGGAACCCATGTTCGTCATCTCCCGACGATCTTCCTTCGGCGGGACATTCAACTCCAGGCCCTTCACATACACAGTGTCTATGTGCATCGGAGAACGAAACAGGCTCAGCAGCGCGGCACGAAAGCGGAATTCCTGGACGCCGATCAGAGCTTGGACTCCCGGTTCATAGGGATTCGGATCTGTCGTGCCGAAAATCTTCAGGCCGCTCCCAGAAACCTCGATTCCGTCGACCATAGAAACATGAAGACTCTCCAGTTCCACTTTGCTATCGAAGCGATTCGACAGTGTCTCAATGACGCGAGTCCGCAGAATCGGTTCAGCGCGCGCGATCGTCATTCGCACTGCCACTGCCAAGCCGGCTAGCGTCAGGAGAGCGGCTACGCCGATCCATTTCCACGGCAGCGAGCGATCCGCCTTCCCCGGACTTCGCTTGGGAGCATCTTGCACAATCTCCATTTGAGCATTAGATTAGGCATCCGCGATAGTGGTCTATACAGTGCTTCCTTCAGATTCTGGGTGAGACCCCGCAAACCGTGCGGAAGCCTTGATGCAGCCTCGCCCGGGTGATCGAACGCTTCACACGCACATTCAGGAAGCAAGGATCGAAAGGACGAAGCCAGAAGTTGCCCAGGACCGCCGCATGATGGTCAACCTGAGTAGTGACTTCTTCAACTTTGATCCGGAGCGCGTACGCCGATCGATTTATCGCGTTCCGGCAGGAATAGCTCCTGTCAAGTCCGAATAAGTTGCCAGAAATTCTTCCGCAGAATGAATTCACACGTTTTATTCCGCAGCCTCCTTCATTTCGGCACTTGGCGACTCCAAAGGAGCTATACCAGTTGCCGCAAAGCGGTTCCAGCAGCTTCCGTTCCCAAACGTTCCCATGATAATCTGTAAGTTGTTGTAGGCGCGTAGCTCAGTTGG
>PMXH01000050.1 GCA_003165855.1 Acidobacteriaceae bacterium
GACGGCCGAAGCCCGCGCAATCCCGCACGCAACCTGCTCAGCTCCGGCATGTCGGCAGGCAAAAGCCGTCCGAACGTATTCGCCGCGCCCGCATCGCTCACCACCATCTCCGTCCGAAACTCCCTTCCATCCGCCATCCGCACGCCCGTCGCCTTGCCGCCCTCCACCAGCACGTTCCCGACCTCCGCGCTCGTCACCACCGCGCCGCTCATCTGTTCAATCCGCGCGGTCATTGCCTCCGCAATCGTTCCTGCTCCGCCAACTGGATAGCTCGCCCCGCCAAAGTAGTGCTCTGCTATCGTCGCGTGAACCGCAAAGCTGCTCTTGCCCGGCGGCAGACCATAGTCTCCCCATTGCGCCGTCAGCACGCCCATCAATTCCTGGTTCGCTGTGATGCTCTCCAGCACTTCCAGCGTCGTGCGTCGCGCCCAGCGCATGTAGCCGGCCCGCATCAGTCCGCCCGCGATCTTCGCAATCGCTCCCGGCACTGCCTTCTCCGCGTAGTAAAGCCCGCTCATCCGGTTACACGCATGAACAGCGGCGAAATACCGGTCAATCGCCTTGCTCTCGCTCGGGAATTGCCTGTTCAGTTCCTCCCTCAGCCGCTCTTCACCCGCCCTGAACTCAACCGTCCGCCCCCCAATCAGGATCCGGTCGTACACCTCCGGCATCGCCTGCCAACTCATGCGTCCCCCGGTCAAGTGGTCGAACGCGCGGCGCGCCTCGGACCCCTCCTCCATCTGCCCCACATAATGNNAATCAATGTTGACGCGAGCAACATTAGATTACGACTCAATGTTGCTCTTGTCAACATATTCTGGTAAAAATAAGCTGTGCCAGCTAAAACCTACCATCATCCCGATCTTCGAAACACACTGCTTGAAGCCGCGGTCGCCCTCATAGGCGAGGTCGGCCCCCGCGGCTTCACCCTGCGCGAGGTCGCGCGCCGCGCCGGCGTCTCCCATAATGCTCCCTACCGTCACTTCGACAGCCGGGATGATCTGCTTCTAGCCGTTGCTCTTGAAGGATTTGAGCGTTTGACGGAACGAATGCAGAAGACGCTCGCTCCTGGAAAAACTCCGATCGAGCGGCTTGAACTCTGCGGCTGCGGCTACGTCGACTTCGCGATGGGCTGGCCCAATCATCTCCAGGTCATGTTTGATCTGGCCCCAGCACCGCACACCCACGGCCAGAGGCAGAGTCACGACCACGTCGGCGAGAACGCCTTCCTCGTCCTGCTCAATTGCATCAAAGCTGCGCAGGCCGCCGGTGATCTACCCGCCGGCGATCCCATGCCCCTAGCCCTCACCGCTTGGTCTCTCGTGCACGGCATCGCCAAGCTTGGTATTGGCGGCAATCTCCAACTCGACCGCAAGGCCACCATCGCCTTCACCCATAGGGCTGCGCAAACTTTATTCGGTGGAATGGCAAAGAAGATTACGACAGTTGCCGAGTCCCGCCCAGCGCCCGGCGCCGCCCATGCGAAAGTGAAGAACGAACTCTAGTAGCCCGTCATCCGCGCAAACGCTTGCACCCAACCGAGCGACAGCGCCTTCCACGGATCCCAGAAATAAATACCCGAGGCAAGATACTCCGCCACCAGCAGACCCGTCGCCCCCACCACAAACGAGCGCATCAGCCGTCCCTTCCACCAGTCCCACCCCGCCATCAGCGCCACCAGGAGCACATTCCCGTAAAACACGGATACAAACCACACAAACACCGTCTTGGGCTCCGTCGGAAACAGGAAACCCTCAAATCGCGAGAACCCCGGATCAGCCAGCGACACTGTCGCAAGAATCATCATTCGCTTGTGTGCCGCCGGATTCTTCCTCAACGCAATCCCACACCCCAGCAAAATCAGAAATCCAACAATGTCCACCAGGTTCACTGAGAAGAACTGTGGGCTCAAAAACTGCTGGTGAAGATTCGCTGCAAGCGACGCCAGCGCCGCCCATGGTCCCAGCACGCCCATCAGGCACGCCCACCCCGCCGCAATCCATCCCAGCGTCCTGTGCCACGCCACGCGGTTCCGCATCACCAGCAGCACCTGCGCCGTCACAATCAGCATCCACGTTGAAAACACCGCCGCATGCACATACAGAATCCGCGGCGCAGGCGGCGTCTCGTGCAGAAACCTGCTGAAGTCCGTGCCGAACCCCAAAAGCATCCCCACCAACAGCACGCCGAGCCACACCGCAGAAGGCACGCGGTCCTCGCGCGCGCTCCATGTGCCCTTCTCATGCAGAACAAGTTTCTGCCCACGCACCGCCGCAGCAGTCGCCACTTGGTACCTCCGGGAAGCCTCTCAGTCAGACTGCCCGAACCACCTGCGCCCGTCAATCAAATTCAACCTCGACTCAACGCGCCGTGCATGGCTTGAACCTATAATCGATGCTCAGTTCGCCGCACTGCCTCGGGAGCCCTTCATGAATGGCCAGCTATCCAATTCACTCACGCCTCTCGGCACTTCCGGCAATCGCATCATCAACCTCACCACCGGCCAGCCCATCCTGCTGCGCGGCGTCAATCGATCCGGATTGGAGTATTCCGGCCCTGACGATGAAGGCTTCCTTTCCGGAGCTTCTCTTTCCCGCGCTGAAATCCAGTTCATCGTCCACGACTGGCGTGCCAACATTATCCGACTTCCCTTCAATCAGGACTTCGTTCTGCGCGGCCGTCTTGGCCATTCCGCCGAGGAATATCAAAAGGCAATCGATCAGGTCATCTTCTNNCTCTACGACCTCTTCAACGAGCCCCACGACCGGCTCCCCGACGATCCCTATCCGCTCAACAAGCTCGACGGCTCCACGTACCCGCCCGGTCAAATGTCCGTCACCATGCGGGAGTGGCAGCCCTGGGCCCGCGCGCTCACCCGGGCCATTCGCGAACAGAACCCCGATGCCCTGGTCTTCATCGCCGGAACCAATTGGGCTTACGATCTGCGCGGCATGCCCATCGATCTCTCGAACGTGGTCTACTCCACCCACGTCTACTCCAACAAGGGAACCAACTGGCCCCAGGCCTTCGGCAACCTCGCCGCGTCGTTCCCAGTCTTTGTGGGCGAGTTCGGCGGCAGCGACACGCCTGCTGACCTCGACTTCGTGCGCGACCTCGTCGACTACATCCAGCAGCTCCAGCTCGGTTTCACCGCGTGGAGCTGGTCGAACGATCCCTTCCTCGTCACCCGCTACGCTCCCACAGCCTTCGGCCAAATCGTCCGTCAAACCCTCTCCAGCTCCTGATCCTCAGCGGCAACGGTGCACCGATTTTTCTGGCCCGTTGCGTGGCAGCGGGTGTATGTTTGCTGAACATTCCCGGTGACCTTCCCCGGCTCACGTAACTCTCACAAAAACAGCACGGAGGTTTCAGATATGTCCATTCCCCGCATTCTGCTGGGTGCCGCTATCGCTGCGGCGCTCTCCATTTCGCTTGTTGCTCAACAGGCGCCAGTCGGTTTCCACCACATTCAGTGTGTAAAGGTAAACCCCGGCCAGTCGGCCGCTGTCCAAGAATGGATCGACGGCGACAATCACAAGCTGACCCAGTCGCTGGTGGATTCCGGCGCCTATGCAATGTCGCTCGTGCTGCGTACCCAGATGCCGGCGGGTACGGATGCCCAGTGCGACTATGTCTTCGTCACCTTCTACAATGGCCTGCCGCCCGCTCCGAAGACCAGGGAAGAGATAAGCATGGCTCTGCGCAAGGCGGACATCCAGATGACGGCAGGGGCATACAACGCGAAGCTGTCCGAAATGGGCAAGCTGGTCAACGACAACATCACGCAATACCAGGCGCTGGTTGGCGGCGCCAAGAAGGGAGATTACCTGGAATTCAA
>PMXH01000552.1 GCA_003165855.1 Acidobacteriaceae bacterium
CTGGTCGCTTCGACATCCTTCGCTGCCGAGAGCAAAGCTGTCTCCTACAAAAGCGGTGACGAGACCGTCCAGGCCGTGCTCTACAATCCTGCCGGCAAGGGGCCATTTCCCGCCGTGATCGTGATCCATGAGTACTGGGGCTTGAACGACTGGGTCAAAGACCAGGCCGCAAAACTTGCCGACCAGGGTTATGTGGCGCTCGCCATCGATTTATATCGCGGCAGAGTTGCCACCACGGCTGACGTGGCTCACGAATTGATGCGCGGAGTCCCGGAGGACCGTGCCAAGCGCGACCTGCACGCCGCTTTCGANNTGCATGGGCGGCGGCTACGCGCTCGATGTCGCCCTCCAGGAGCCAACGCTGGCGGCCGGCGTCATCAACTACGGTCACCTCGCTACCGATGCGGACTCGCTTAAGAAAATTAACGCTCCCATCCTTGGACTCTTTGGCGGCCAGGATCAGGGCATTACGCCCGATGACGTGCACAAATTCGAAGCGTCCATGAAGCAGTTGGGCAAGAAGATCGACATCAAGATCTACGACGATGCCGGCCATGCCTTCGAAAATCCAAACAACAAGACCGGTTATCGCGCCGACGATGCCGCCGACGCCTGGAGACGAACGGTCAGCTTTCTCGCCGATGCTTTGAAAAAGTAGCCGGGCCGGTTTCCCATGATCATTTCTTGCACACTGTGCAAGCATTCCGCGGTCCGGCTTGGTCAAGCCTCTGATTTAAACAGGTTTGGATATGGCACGAATTTCCACTTGCCAGAAATTGCCGATCTGGTTACTATGTCGCATCCTGAAATGCTCCCTCAGATCAATATCGGTCAGACCATCCGAGACTACCGGCTGCAAAAGGGAATGTCTCAAGGCGACATCGAGAAGCGCACCGGCCTGCTGCGCTGCTACCTGTCGCGCGTAGAGAACGGCCACACCATCCCCTCGCTCGATACACTCTCAAAGATCGCCGGCGCCATGGAGATTGCACTCTCGCAGTTTTTCTCCGAATCGGGCCACAGCAACGGCTCCAAGGGACTGCCCCAACTCTCCGATGACGAAGTCCGCTTCCTCAGCCAGGTCCGCCGCTACGCCACTAATCTGAATGACAGCGATCGTAAATTGGTGCTGGCCATGGTCAAGAAGATGGCGTCGAATTCGAGCAAGTAGCTGTCAGCCCTCAGCCCTCAGACCTCAGGAAAGACCAACATCTCTCCGCTCATTTTTGCGATAGTTGTCGAAATGGCTTCTGTGAGCATTCGGAAACTATCCCGCAGAAGGTTTTGCCGACGTCCAAGGGCCGAGGGCCGACGTCCGCCCTTACTTTCGTACCATGCCCCTCGGTGACCACGGGTTACCTCGCCCCCGCCCCGGATTCTCCATACACTGTTGACTTGGAGATCCCTAAGTGACCACTGATGAAGAACTGAATGTGCTCGAGACCCAGCTCCGCCGGCTGAAGATCGAGTACGAAGTCTACTTCAGCAACCCGACCAAGCGGCCCCCCACTGATATCGAGTGGAAGGTGCTCTCCCTGCTGCGCAAGTTTTCCGATGGTGGACGCATGAGCTTCTCCCAACGTTTCCGCTATAACGAAATGGCTCAGCGCTACGCTATTTACAGCGATCTGTGGCGCAAGAAGTCGCGCGTCCGCGAAGAGGGCTACCGCCGCCCGCAGGATGCACTCCTCGGCGTGCAGGGAGTTCGCCCCGAAGAGGAGCACAAGCCTCTGCACCCGGTCTACGGGTTAACTCATGCCGCCGCCGCGGCAGCGGGAACTACCTCGCAGCCTTTTACCCTGCACAGCGTGGATCAGTCCGAGCACGAACAGGTCGAGCGTCTGTACAACACTCTGGTCGCAGCCAAGAAAAAGGCGGGAGAGAATGTTTCCGGCAACCTCGATTCCTTCAATACCTTCGTGCAGAAAAAGACCGCGGAGATCCGCAAGCAGTACCACTGCGAAGATGTAGAGTTCTCCGTCGAACTTACCGACGGGCATGTCAAGCTGAAGGCTAAGGCGAAAGCGTAGTGGCGGTGCTCGCCCCTGTTCGCTAATGTGATTTCAGAGCGACGCTGGCCTAGAATGTTACTCATGGCTTCAGCCCTTCTATATTTGCTCACAGGGTGCGCTGCGGGTTTTCAGATTCTCAGCCAAATCTCTTTTGTCGTATGGGGCCGGCCAATTGCCCATCTCGAGATCGCGGCCCTCGCTGGAGCAGCCATCGTAATCGTAGCCGCCTGCTTCGCGATGTCAAAGCCACGGCAAGCAGCTCGCATAGCTATAATCGGCGACCTGCTGCTACTGTCTTACTACGGCTTTGCGGTGATAACCGCTCTGGCCAACGTGGTACAGCTCGGCAGCCAATATTCACTCACGCTCTTCCTGGTCCCGTTGCTGGTACTGGCAACAACTTTTCACACGATTCGCAAATTGCTTGTCGATTCTCGCCCCGTGGTGCGACCCCGGCCATGGTTTATCGGCGTATTCTGTTTATTGACAGTCACAATCTCACCTTTGATCGGATTCAGCCGCACAGCGCCATTCAACTTCACCGTGCCGCGGAAGATTGTAACCGTAGAGATGTCGTGGAAGAGGGGTGATTTGTACTACGGACCAAACTTCATCAGCTTGGAGAGTCGTTGTCCGAACAGTTCGGATTCACGGTGCTATTGCGCAACGGATTTCACAATTATCAACTCGAAGGCATTTGCTGACGACATTCAATCGTTCGGAGGTCTGCCTGTGCCGGTGAAGTATGAGGTTTTCTACAATCGCGACGGCGAGGCAATCTCGGCAAATCTGGTCAGCGTCGGGAAATGGCCGGGAAACAAGTTCCACGAGAACGAAGGTGGCATTGGCAGTGGTGGGACCGTTAGGCTCGGGGAGCCGGGCCTAACATCTCGTACGCCAGCGGATTGCTTTCAGCGGCTGTCGAAACACTGACCCCTGGCGAGGCGGACTCTTATGAGATTAGGTCAGAAAACGACCAACTCCTAATTGCTGATAGAATCTCCGGTCGCTCCGCACTCATCTTTCATATCCGAGGCCGATCATGCCCCGCAGTACTTCCCGCATCCAGCGCGCCATCCTCAGCGTCACCGACAAGACTGGACTCGTCGACTTCGCACGCCAGCTTTCCGGCCTCGGCATCGAGCTCATCTCCACCGGAGGCACGGCCAAGCTGCTGCGCGA
>PMXH01000576.1 GCA_003165855.1 Acidobacteriaceae bacterium
TCTTCCGTGCGCCACGAAGCCCGCATTCCACGCCATAGAAAGATGGCAAATAGCGTCACCACAAACAGTGCTCCTACCAGTCCCAACTCTTCCGCGGTCACGGCAAAAATAAAATCAGTGTGCGGCTCAGGAAGATAAAACAGCTTCTGCTTGCCCTCCATCAGCCCCGTGCCGGTGATCCCGCCCGTAGCCACAGCGATCAGTGACTGAATCAGGTGAAACCCAGCCTTCTGCCGCTCCGCATACGGATTCATAAATGCCAGAATGCGGTCGCGCCGAAAACTCACATGAAAGATCAGAAAATAAAGCGGCACCAGCGACGCCGAAAACGCATACCCGAAATACCGCAGCCGCATGCCCGCCACGTACAGGATGCAAGCCGCAATCCCCGCACAAGCAATCGCCGTACCCAGGTCAGGCTGCAGCACGATCAGCCCGAGCAACACCACCACAGGCGCGGCCGCCGGTGCTAAAGTGTTGCGCCAGTCATCCATCGTCTTGGTGCGGCCTTCAAGAAAATAAGCGAGAAAGAGAATGAGCACCGGCTTGGCCAGTTCCGAAGGNNCGCCGGTAATCCACCCGCATCGCCACCACCATCGCCACTAGTCCCGCAGCCGCCCAGACCAATTGCTTCAACAAGAACGCATAGGGCGACCCAAACCGCTCCCGCGCCATCACCGCCGACGCCGAAAACACCATCACCAGCCCCACAAATACCAACAGCATGGTGACAGTAAACAGCCAGCGATCGACACTCACTCGCTTTGCCATGGAAGTTCATTTCACCACGGCGTCACGGAGACATGGCGAAGGATTTGTCGATTGTTGATTTTTGATTGTTGATTGTCTTGGTTCAGGCGCTGGGTTGTCATCAAGCTCAGCGAGGGACCCTGCTGTTTGTCCGCAATGACTACACCGGTGGCGTAGGCAAGACAAGCCTGTCATCCCGAGCGCAGCGAGGGATCTTGGTTCTTGCAGCTGTAGAGGATGCTACTGGGGACCCGACCCGTCGTGGTCGGCGCTGGTTGCGGCCGGCGCCGGATCAGCCGGAGAACTGGTGTTCGTATTCATCCGCGTCCCAGGATCGGCGCTGTGCGATACCGGGCTTTGCGATGTGGAGCTCACAGACGCCGTGTGGAACGCATCGGGTCCGGTGGTCATCGCACTCTCCGGATTCAGCAAATGATCATGGCTCGGTCCCAGCCCAAGGCTGATCAGCGCTCGGGAATCCGGGACTGTCTTCGACTGCCAGCCATGATCGGCCTGATACTTGCGCATCGCATCTTCGCTGGCCTGGTTCCATGTTCCCGCCGCCTCGCCGCTCAGGTAATGCTCACGGATCAGCGCTTCCTGAATCGCCTCCGCCCGCTCCGGCTCAATCTTCTGTTGTCCCCGCGCGGTCGTCTTCTTGCCGTTCTTGCGCGAACTGGCACGTGTCGTTTTGCCCTTGTTGCCCTGGTGAGCCGCCGCGAGCGCGGTATTCGACTTCGGATGCTTATTCGCTGCGGAATGCGCGGCAGGATGGGCTTTCGCCTTGGACGACGTGCCTGTTCTTGACTCTCCCGCAGGCGCCTTTGCCTGCTTCTTCGGGCTGGCAGTCCTGGTCCCGCTTGTCTTTTTGCCGGAATCAATACCGCTGGAAGCAGCACTCTGCGCGAGCGCCGTGCCCGGCGAAATCCAGACGCAGGCCAGCGCCAGAACGCAGATTGCGCCCAACCCACCCCTCACGATCTTCGCGCGCTGCTCTTGCTCCAACGGCAACCCCTCAAATCAGGCCAGATAACCCGCCCATACGGACGAGCGCCAAAAAAACAAAGCCCAACGAAACTGGCATTGTAATCATCCTCCCTTGAAAGAGGCAATGCCAGTTCCCATTGGGCTTAGACCCAGGTTACGGAAGTGTTCCAGCCAGGAAGACGGTTCCATCCTGGCGCGTCGCGCCTCGGGGGCGTACCAGGAAGACCACATCCTGACCGCTCTTCAGGCTCGACTCCACCTTCGCGAAATCCTCCTCGCTGTTCACCGGCTGCTTATTGATCTCCAGAATCACGTCGCCGCGGCCCAGGTTGATGTCCTCGGCAAACGACTGTGGCTTCACTTCCTGCACGATCACGCCCTTGCCTGCCGGCACGTCGAGTCGCTCGGCCATCTCCGGTGTCAGCCTGCGGACCGTAGCGCCGAACTTGCTCTGCTTGGGAGTGCTATCGTCGCCGCTTTCCTGGTCTTCGCCCAATCGCGCCGCAAACAGCTTGGCACGGTCCGCAATGGTCACAGTCGTGTTCTGTTGCTTGCCATTGCGCAGGAAACCGAGTTCCACTTTCGATCCCGGCTTGCGCGACGCAATGTCAGCCACCAACTCCGCGCCCTTGGTTACCTTATGGCCGTCGACCGTCGTGATGGTGTCGTACACCTTCAATCCAGCCTGATCGGCCGGACTGCCGGGCACTACACTCGATACCGTTACACCGGAGCCCGCGCCGTAAACCCGCGTAATGGCCGGGTTCTCCACCGCGTCAAACATGATACCGATCGACCCGCGCGCCACCCTATGGTCGGGTCCAATCAGCTGGTTGTAAACCTGCACCACGGTGTTCGAAGGAAGCGAGAAGCCCACGCCCGCGTAAGCGTTGGTCTCGCTCAAAATGGCGGTGTTGATGCCGATGACTTCCCCGTCCATATTCACCAGCGGCCCGCCCGAATTCCCCGGATTGATCGCGGCGTCGGTCTGAATAAATGTCTGGAACTGCCGTCCCGGCACGATGTCCCGGCCCTTCGCCGAAACAATACCAGCCGTTACCGTACCCACCTGCCCGAAGGGACTGCCGATCGCCAGCACCCAATCGCCCACCTGCATGCTGTCGGAGTTGCCCATCTTCGCCGAAGGAACCGCGCGATCCATCTCAATCTTGATGACCGCCAGATCGGTTTCCTGGTCTTCTCCAATCACCTTTGCGTCATGCTGCACGCCCGGCGGATCGTCCTGCAGCCGCACCCGAATGCGGTCCGCCTTCTCCACCACATGGCGGTTGGTAACAATGTATCCCTTGGCGTCCACAATCACGCCCGAACCCAGCGAACGCTCGCGAATCGCGCCGTCGCCTTGGCCGCCTTGCCCGCCAAAGAAGCGGTTGAAGAAGTCATCCATTCCGCCGTTCCCGCCACCGCCGTCCTCGTCGTCGGGATTCTGCTGCTCACCCCGCCGACGGTGCGGATTCTTGATGGTCGATTCCGTGTTGATGTTAACCACGCTCGGCCCCAACTGTTTCGCGATCTGCGAGAACGCATTCGAAAGCTGCTTGGGAGAAGGAACCGTCAGCGGAGTTGCGTCGGAAGACTTCTGCCCTTCCTTACCCTTCACTCCGTAAGAAACTACCGTACCGATCAAGATACCCAGCGCCAGCGTCGCCACGATGCTGAACGAATAAACCCACCGACGATTCTTCAAACCCACCCAAATTCCCCGCGAATCCATATGCCTACTTCCCTCCAAGGACTGCAAACCCTTCTATTATACCCGTCCGCAAACCCTCAGACTTAAAGCCGGAATCCCTCGTAGTGCCTCAGTTCTCGAAGATGCTCGTGTGGGGACAGCCGCCCTCGGCTGTCCGGCCGAGCGAACCCCGGTGGCGCGCCCTGCAATCCGTTAGACGCAATAACCCGCTATTTCGTTTGATGGAGTTACATCCGACGAAGTTACTTCGCCTCGTACACCGTCTTCCCTCCCACCACCGTCCGCAGCACCTTGGTGGCCAGCACTTTTTCCGGTGAGGCGGACGTCACGTCGTGATCCAGCACCACAAAATCGGCAAGCATTCCCGGCACCAGCTTGCCTTTTTCTTTCTCCTCGAATTCCGCAACCGCTGAGCCGGTCGTGTAAGCCGCAATGGCCTGATCCATCGTGATCTTCTGCTCGGGGAAATACTCATGCTTGCCGTTCTCGCTTTTCCGCGTGACCGCGGCATACAGCCCGCGAAACGGCGAGACCGGTTCAACTGGATAATCCGTGCCAAAAGCCACCGTCACGCCCTTGTTCAAGAACGCCGCCCACGCGTAGGAACTCGCCGCCCGTTTCGGCCCCAGCCGCTCCTGCGCCCAGCGCATGTCGGTGAGCACATGACTCGGCTGCATGGAGGCGATCACCTTCAATTCCTTAAAGCGCGAGATTTCCGCGGGCGTGGTCACCTGCGCATGTTCAATACGCAGGCGGTAATCGTCGCCGCCGTTCGCGGCCTTCACCTTCGCTTCCCGCGCCGTCCTCTCGGCTTCCGCAAAAGCATCGAGCGCCATTTGCACTCCTTTGTCCCCGATCGCATGAAACCCCAACTGGAAGCCCGCCAGCACTCGTTCCTTCGCCATCTCGTTCAACTTCGCCGCCTCATACTGGGGCAACCCAGAATTCTTCGGATCATCCGCATAGGGCTCCAGCAGCGCGGCCGTGTGCCCGCCCAGCGAACCATCCATGAACCCCTTCAGCATCCCCGTACGCAGCATCAGGTCCGACTGCGGATGCGAATCGCGCTTCGTCTTCAACTCATCCACCGGCAAATCAAACGGCAGCCATTCTGAAATCCGCGCCGTCAGCTTCCCGTCTTTCTCAATCTCCTCGTAAATCTGAAAATTCTCCCAGTCCGGCGAATAATCCTGCGCCGAGGTCACACCGTGCTCGGCCAAGTCCGCCAGCGCCACTTCAATTCCATGCCGCCGCCCTTCGTGCGTGGGCTGCGGAATCACCGCCCTCACCGCGTGCTGCGCGCCCTCGCGCAGAATCCCTGTCGGCTGCCCGTTCGCATCGCGATCAATCTTCCCGCCTTCCGGATCGCGGCTGGCAATCGTGATGTTCGCCAACTGCAGCGCCCGCGTGTTCGCGACCGCAAGGTGCCCATCTACCCTATCCAGAAATACCGGATGCCCGCCCGAAACTTCGTCCAGATCCCAGCGGCTGGGCAAAGCCTGCACCGGCCAGATCGTTTCGTCCCATCCTCCGCCCAGAATCCATTCGCCGGGCTTAGCCTTTTCCACCTGCGTCAGCACGCGCTCACGAAGTTCATCCAGCGTCTTCACTCCACTCAGATCTACGTTCAACTTCTGCAGCCCCGCGTCGGCCAGGTGCAGATGCGCATCGTTGAATCCCGGCATCACAAAGTGCCCGCCCAAGTCGATGACCTGCGTTTGCGGCCCTTTCAGTTTCTGGAGGTCCACATTCTTTCCGACCGCCTGAATGCGGTCGCCCCGCACCGCAATCGCCTCCTCGCGCAGAATCGAACTGAACTGCGCATTCGACGGCACCCCGGTATACACATTCGCGTGCACATAGATGACGTCGGCCTTCGGCCCCGGAGCCGCAGCAGCCGATCCAACCGGCGCAGGGCTCTGCGCCTGCAAAGAAGCGCAATAACACAACCCCAAGACCACAACAAAACCCGGGTGCCCCATCCTTCGCGTCCTTTGCGAAGGGTGGGATTCCACTAATACGTCAAGACTTAGGTTGGCGCAGTCCCCACGCTTTTGGGTCACGCGGCGCTTCAGCGCCGCGAATAAGGGTTTCCAATCGGAAGGGGCTTTAGCCCCCGCAGAAATATCCATCATTCCCCCGCTCCCGCGAGCCCCAGCAGCGTCAGCAGAATCCGCTTCAGCCCCAACTCGCGTCCATTGCTGTCAAACCACTCCTGCAAAGTATGCGCCCCGCCCCCCGAACCGCCCCCGCCGATGGCAATCGCCTCGAGTCCCAACGATAAAGGAATATTCGCATCGGTCGACGCCCGCTGCACCTGCGCCGCATTATTCAACTGCGCATCCACCGCCCGAATCACATGCAGAATCCTCGCATTCATCGCCAGTTCTCCCGCCGGACGGTTCCCGATCGCCACCACTTCGCAATTCACTCCCGGCCGCTTCTGCACCGGCGACCGCATCTCCGCCGCCATCGTCTCGTCTTCCACCGCGCGATTCAACGCCAGCCGCAGCGTCTGCTCCAGCCGCTCCATCTCCGTCATCGACGTAGATCGGATGTCCACCTTCATGCTCGCCGACTCCGGAATCGAATTCACTGACGTTCCTCCGCGAATCACTCCAATGTTGAAAGTGGTTTTCGGCGTTGACGGCACCGGTGTCGCCGTAAACGTTTCGATCGCCTTCGCCAGAATAACAATCGGATTCGGCGCCCCAAAATCGCTCCACGAATGTCCGCCCGGACCGCGCACGATCACTTCAAACCGCCGGCTGCCCAGCGCCTCGGCCACAATCGTATCCGCGCCCGCTCCATCCAGCACCACGCTGTAAGCAATCGAATCCTTCCAGCGCGGCGTCGAAAAAATGTGCCGCATTCCGCGCAGATCGCCCTCACCTTCTTCGCCCACGTTGCCGATGAACACAAACGGCAGCGCGTGCCGCAGCCGCACCGCGCGCAGTAACGATGCGATCGCCAGCATCGCCGTCACGCCCGCGCCGTTATCGGAGACTCCCGGCCCATACAACCGGCTTCCCTGCTGCCGGATGTTCAACGGCGTATTCGCCGGGAACACCGTATCGATGTGCGCACTCAGCGCCACATACCGCTTCCCAAATCCAGGATGCACCCCAAATACGTTGCCCACATCGTCAATGCGCACATCGTCCAGCCCGACTTCGCGAAAGCGCTCCGCCAGCCACGCCCCGCGCGCCGACTCCCCAAACGGAGGCGCCGCAATCCGCGCCATCTCCATCTGCCACTGCGCCAGCTGCGGCTCCTGCGTGCGCAGCCAGTTAAACGCCGACCGCACCTCCGGCGACGCCGCCAGCCGCGCCACGTCCTGCTGCGCCGTAGGCGCAACGTCCGGCATATCCGCACGCGGAGGATTGGGGCTCATGGAAGGTTATTGGTCATCTTACAACGCGTGAGAAGAGAAAGGGATTGTCGAAGAGTAGGCGGCAGATAAGCCCACGATAGCCCGCTCCTCAACACCCTGTCATTCCGTCTCTAACGACGC
>PMXH01000436.1 GCA_003165855.1 Acidobacteriaceae bacterium
TCGAGCACCTTGAGGCTCTTCTTCGAAACCTCGTCGGGATTCACGTTGTCGATAGAAATCTGCAGCCACTCGAGTCCGGCGCGATTTAAACGCCGAATGCGGTCCGCGACAAGGAAATAACCGTTGGTGATCAATCCGGCGATCATGCCATTCGAGCGGATGCGGCGGATCACGTCGTCGAGTTCGGGATGCAGCAGCGGCTCGCCGCCTGAAATCGTGACCACCGCCGTGCCCAGCGCGCCCAGCTTATCGATGCGGCGAAACATTTCCTCCGTGGGCACGGGCTTCGAAAAATCGTCGAACTCGTTGCAGTAGGTGCAACTCAGATTGCAGCGGCGGATAGGAATAATGTGCGCCAGCAGGGGATGGTCGGTCGAGGCCAGAGCGTGCGCGGCCATGGCTGCTCCGCGCAGGTTGCGGTGCAGGGCTTTGAAGCGGCGGCGCAGGGTTGTAAGGGCTGAGGGCATGATCAACTATTCTCTTATTACAGCATGGATGCGGGAGAAATGCAGGCTTTGCGACAGCGTTCGGCGAAATTCGCAGGGTGAATGGCGTCCACAGCATGCGGGTTGAGCGCTTCAGTCGATCAGCTTGCGCCTCAGGATGCGTCATCCCCAGCGATGAGTGTGTGACCAGCTTTATCAAGAAATTGCAGCGTTGCACCCGCGAACTCTTCCTGCACGAGAACGTGGTCCGTGTCATAGGTGGAGATGGCGAAAATGGGCACACCGTTGTTCGACAGCGGCTCGATGAAGGAGAGCAGCACTCCGGTTTGCGAGAAGGGGAACGGACCTTCGAGCTTCAGGCAGATCCAGTTGTGTTGGGATTTCACGTTGGCGGGAAGGTTCTCCGCGGAGCAGACGATGGAGAGTTCATCGGCGGTGCGGGTGATGGAGGTGAAATCGCCCGTTGTGGCCCAGGCGGGGACGGGCGTGTTCGGAGCCAGGCGAACGATGGCGTAGAGACCGGGGAGTTGGCGGAATTTGAGATTCTGAGGCATGGCGTCACGCGGTGCTGCTAGCCTTCGATCGCCTTGCGCACCGCGGCTTTCGCCAGCAGGCGGGTGGAATCCAGCGTGGGAAGCGGCGAAGATTCCGGAGGAACCAGCAGTGGGATTTCGGTGCAGCCGAGCACGACCGCGTCGCAGCCTTCATCCTGAAACGATCGAATCACTTCCACGTAATACGCCAGCGAACGCGGCAGGAACTGAGCGTTCACCAGTTCGTCCATGATGATCTGGTCGATGCGCGCGCGCTGCTCGGCTGCGGGAATGCGGTACTCAATGCCGGCGGCTTTCAGCGCTTCGCGATAGACCGGGCCCTCCATCAGATAACGGGTACCGAGCACGGCCAGGCGTTTGAACTGGCGACGCTTCGCCTCTTTGGCAACTTCTCTCGCGATGTGCAGCCAGGGACGCGGCGAGCGGTGCTCGACCAGATCGAATGCCTGGTGAATCGTGTTGTCCGGACAAATAAGAAAGTCGGCGCCGGCCCGGGCCAGCCTGTCCGCGGAAGAAAGCATGATCTCGGCCACACCCGCCCAGTCGTTGGCGCGCACACATCGCATGTATTTCGCAAGCGAGTGCGAGTGCAACGAAACTTCCGGATGATCGTGCGGACCGAGCAGTTGCGCACCTTCAAGCGAGATGGTGCGATAGCAGAGCGCGGCTCCCTCGGTGCTGCAAGCGACGATGCCGATGTGGAGAGACACAGTTGCCAGTTGTCAGTGGCCAGTTGCCAGTCTAGTTCTCAGTTCTCAGTTGAGTACTGATGCTCATTTCTGATTTTCGATGGGCGATTTTACAACAAACCGCGGTGGCGATGGGCGCCTGTCCCACATGCTCTCATCTTGCGGCGGCGGTGTCGAACAGGTTTAGGAACTCTAGTTTCTTCTCAGCGGGCAGGAATGATGCCTCGAATGAGTTGCGGGCTAGTTCGCGCAGGTGTTCGTCGGTGAAGCCAAAAGTCTGCTGCGCGATCTGATATTCCCGGGCGAGCGTGGTGCCGAACATGGCCGGGTCATCGCTATTGAGCGTGATCATGACTCCGTGATCGAAGTAGGTTTTCGCGGGATGTTCGTTGAGGTTGGGGCAGAGTCCGGTGCGCAGGTTGCTGGTCAGGCAGATTTCGACTGGAACCTGGCGCTGTGAAAGTTCTTCCACCAGATCGGGATCGTGAAAGGCCGTCAGCCCGTGGCCGATGCGTTCGGCGCGCAGGTTGAGCGCGCCCCAGATGGATTCCGGCGGGCCGGTCTCACCCGCGTGCGCGGTGAGGCGCAGGCCGTGGTCGGCGGACCACGCGTAAGCGTCGCGGAAAAGTTCGGGCGGCGCTTTTTGTTCGTCCCCGCCGATGCCGATGGCGACGACGTGGCGGTCTTGATAGCGCGCAGCAAGTTCGAAGACCTTCTGCGCGGCCTCGACACCGAACTGGCGCACGGCGTCGAAGATCCAAAGCAGCGAGATGCCGAAATCGCGCGCACCGCGGGCGCGCCCGCGATCCAGACCTTCGAAGATGGCGGCGAAGTCCTGCTTGCGCCAGAGACAGACGCCGACCGAAACATAGACCTCGGCGTGCAGAACGCTTTCCTCTTTCAGCCGCTGCATCAGGCGGTACGTGATGAGTTCGTAGTCTTCCGGGGTACGCAGGTGCTCAGTGATGTTCTTGAAGGAGAGCAGGAACCCCGGAAAATCTTCGTAGCGGTAAAGTGCATCGACCTCGGCCTGGGTGACGTGTTCGCCGCGGCGCTGGCGAAGTTCGAGCAGCGTGGCCGGCTCAATTGCGCCTTCCAGGTGCAGGTGCAGTTCCGCCTTAGGCAGGAGGCGGAGAAAACTATTCGGCGGCCGATCCAGTGCGGTAGACATTACCTTCTGATTGTAGATTCTTGGGGGAAGATTTGCGAGGAGGGAGCCGGCGGACCTCAGACGTCGGACTTCAGACCATGGCGGCGTACACGACGATAGGGATCCTTCGAACGCGGATCGCAATGGCTTCTAGCTGAGGTCCGAGTTCTGACGCCTGAAGGCGGACAGCTACTTCTTCGCGAACTCGCTCCGGTGCCTGCTGTAGAAAATGTAAATCAGCAGGCCGAGTCCGAGCCAGACGAAGAAGCGCAGCCAGGTAATTATGGTGAGCCCGAACATCAAGCCGCCGCAGAGGAGGATCGAGATCAGCGGGAACCACGGCACAAACGGAACCCGGAACGCACGCTTGCGATCGGGCTGCCTGCGGCGCAGGATGATGACTCCCAGCGAAACCAGAACGAAGGCAAACAGCGTGCCGATGTTGGCGAGGTCGGCGGCATCTCCGATGTCCACGAGGCCGGCGGGAATTCCTACGGCGAAGCAGGCGATCCAGGTGGAAATGTGCGGCGTCTTAAATCTCGGATGCACTGCGGAGAACAGCTTTGGCAGCAAGCCGTCGCGGGACATCGCATACCAGATGCGCGCCTGCCCGTACTGAAACACAAGCAACGAAGAGATCATGCCGGTCAGCGCTCCGATCACGATAACCGAGCGGAAAAGCGGGTGCACACCCAGATACTTCATCGCGTAGGCCACAGGCGCTTCGGCGGCTGCACCAGAGACGAAGGTTGTGTACTTCATCATGCCGAGCAGGACGACGGCAACGCCGACATAGAGCACAGTGCAGACCACCAGCGACATGATGATGCCGAAGGGCAAATCTTTTTGCGGATTGCGCGATTCCTCGGCGGCGGTCGAGACGGAATCGAATCCGATGTAGGTAAAGAAAACGATGGCCCCTCCGGTAACGATTCCGGCGAAGCCGGAAGGCGCGAAGGGCGTCCAGTTGGCGGGCTTCACCAGCATTCCACCGACTACCAGGAAGGTCAGGATAGCGCCGATTTTGACCGCCACCATGATGTTATTGGTCTCCGCCGACTCCTTCACTCCGCGCACCAGCAGCAGCGTGAGAACGAAAACGATGAGGAAGCCGGGGAGGTTGAAATAGGCGCCCGTCCACTGCCCGCCTGCCCAGACCGGGCTGGCAAATTTTTCCGGCAAGTTGAGGCCGAATACCGCCAGTTGCGCTTTCGTATAGCCGGCAAAGCCAACCGCGACCGCGACGTTCGAGACTACGTATTCGAGGATGAGGTCCCAGCCGATGATCCAGGCAAAAATTTCGCCGAGTGTCGCGTAGGAGTAGGTATAGGCGCTGCCGGCGATGGGAATCATTGAGGCCAGCTCGGCGTAGCAGAGGCCGGCAAAGCTGCAGGCGATCGCGACCAAAAGAAACGAAATCGCAATGGACGGCCCGGCGGGCGGGCGTCCGTGCATGAGCGCTCCCGCGGTGCTGCCGGTGCGCAGTAGATTCACGATTACGTCAAGCGCCTGCGCATGCAGAATGGATGGGGCCTGGAAATATTCGCCCGCGGCCGCGGTGCCGGTAAGGATGAAAATTCCGGAGCCAATGATGGCGCCGATGCCCAGCGCCGTCAGCGACCACGGACCCAGGGTTTTCTGCAGCCGTTGTCCTGGAGCTTCCGACTCCGCGATTAGCTTGTCGATCGACTTGCAGCAGAAAAGCTGGTTGTCGGAGGTGCGAACCGTTGCGGCGGGTTCCGTGGTTGGTTGTGACAAGAGGTAGTGGTCTCCTCACAGCGGAGTCGGGCATGGACCGCCGGTCTTCGGTCCATGCCCGGATTGCTTAAGCCAGACGCCTTACCGCTTCGACTGGCCGCGAGCCAACTTCTTCACCTTGCGCTTTTTCGATCCGCGGGCGTAATCGCGGGGCTTCTTGGGCTTTTCCGCTTTGCTCTTCTTGCGGGCGGCGCGTTTCGATTTCTTGCGATCTTCTTTGGTCAGCTCTGCTGTGTTTGCCATGACTGCTTTCTT
>PMXH01000118.1 GCA_003165855.1 Acidobacteriaceae bacterium
CCGATTGAGTCGGCGGAAGAAGGGCTGAGTTATTTCGCCGAGGCTGAGGTGGAAGACAAATATGACGGGATTCGAGCGCAGGCGCATGTTTCGGACGGTGAGGTGAAGTTTTTTTCGCGGACGCGGGATGAGATTACGGAGTCGTTTCCTGAGTTGCCCGGCGCGCTGGCGGGATTGCCGCAGGATGCGATTCTGGATGGCGAGATTGTGGCCTGGGAGTATGCGGAGGGGCGGGCGCGTCCGTTCAGCGTGCTGCAGCAGCGGCTGGGGCGGAAGAAGGTTAGTGAACGGATGTTGCGGGAGATTCCTGTGGCTTATCTTGTGTTCGATGTTCTGTATGCGGGAGGAGAGTTGCTGATTGATCGTCCGCTGCNNCACCACGGAGGCACAGAGACACGGAGAAAAGCGCTGGGGGCTTCCGGCGCACAGGCTAAATTGATGTTCGGGGAGGACGAAGAGACGTCGCCGTTAAGTGTCGTTCGCGCACCGGTTTTTCACGCGACTTCGCCGGAGCAATTGGAAGAACTTTTTGCGGCGGCGCAGGAGCGGGGCAACGAAGGGTTGATGATCAAAGACCTTGAATCAGCGTACACGCCGGGGAAGCGTGGGAAATCCTGGCTGAAGATGAAGCGCGAGCTGGCCACGCTCGACGTGGTGGTGACCGCGGTCGAATACGGCCACGGCAAGCGGGTGGGCGTGCTTAGCGATTACACGTTCGCGGTGTGGGATGAGGGTAAAGACCGGCTGGTGAATATCGGCAAAGCGTATTCGGGACTGACCGACGTGGAAATTGCGGAGATGACGCGGTGGTTTCTCGAACACACGATTGAAGATCAAGGATTTCGTCGCACAGTCGAGCCAAAGATTGTGCTGGAAGTGGCGTTCAATAACATGATGCGCTCGGATCGGCACGATAGCGGGTATGCGCTGCGGTTTCCGAGGATTGTGCGGCTGCGACCGGACAAGTCGGCGGAGGAGGCGGATGGGATTGAGCGAGTGCGAGATGTCTACTCCAAACAGAATGGGATCCTGTAGATATTCAGTGAAGGACTGGGGTCGCTGAGGCGGCTACGCACACCCAGGAGCCATTCCTGCTGACCCAGGTATCGACAAACCGATTTCGTCTCACGTAAGGCTTGCCGTTTTCAACGCCTTTTTCTCGAAAGACTCCCGTCGCAATCGCGACGTCCCCGAATACACGCACGGAGATTGACTCGGGCTCGGCCTGTTGCTCCTCGGATGGCTTCGCCGCATCGACGCCGGCGAGAAACGTAGTACGGGATTGCAGGCTGCCATCGTCATTGACCAGTACCATCGAGTCGTGGAGGATTCCGCTCAGAGCCTTTTTGTCTCGCAACTTATAGGCTTGATTCCAAGCCTTCTCAATCGCAATGATCTTGGATTCGGTGGAACTATTATTCTCTTGGGCGAAAAGCGGTACGGCCAGGACACCGACTAACGCACAGAAACATAGCACTTTCATTGAAGGGCCTCGCTATCCGATCTATTACCGCTTTTGAAATATTAACAACCGCGACCAAGAAAAAGGTTGGCCGCGCGGGTTACCACAGCGCGAGCAGCGCGATAAGCTTCTAGTGGCTGTGGTGGTGATGCTCTTCGCTCTCGCCCACCGGAATCACGCAGCCATGGGCGACTTCGCATTCCACATGCTCGAACTGGATCGTAGTGTGGTCGATGCGAAAATCGTGGTGTAAACGGTCTTTCACGTCGCGCAGGATGCGCTCGCTGACCGAGGGTGGGATGTCGGCAATCGCGATGTGGCAGGAGAGAGCGCGAGTTTCCGAGCCGATGCTCCAGCAGTGCAGATCGTGAACGTCATTGACGCCTTCGATAGAGCGAATGGCGACCTCGACCGATTCGAGCTTCACTCCGCGTGGAGTACCTTCGAGCAGAATATTCAGGGTCTCGCGCACGATGCCGAAGCCTGACCACAGGATCAGCGCACCGATTCCGAATGACAGCGCGGAGTCGATCCAATAATCGCCCGTAACCAAAATGGCCCAGCCTCCGGCGATGACGGCGGCGGTGGAAAGGGTGTCGCCGACTTCGTGCAGCAGGGCGCTCCGGATGTTAACGTCGTTTCCAGAGCGCCGGCCGGAGCGGTACAGCAGCAACGCGATCACTCCATTCATCACCACGCCAGCGGCCGCGACCCACATCATCACCGAGGCCTGAACGTGCTCGGGATGCTGCAAGCGGCGGAAAGCCTCGTAAAAGATGAAGAACGAAACCGCGACCAGGGATACGGCATTGACCAGCGCGGCCAGCACTCCGGCGCGATGGTAGCCATAAGTCTTGGTGGAACTGGCTGGGCGCGACTGCAAATAGACCGCAACCAGGGACAGGAGCAAAGCGAGAAAGTCCGAAAGATTGTGCCCAGCTTCGGAGAGCAGAGCCAGCGAATGAGCGCGGATGCCGGCCACGACCAGCAGCACGATATAGGCGAGAGTTACCCCGAGCGAGATCTTGAGCACTCGCTTGGGACCGCCTGCGCCGTGAACGTGGGCGTGCATTTAATCAGTGTACGGGCGGTAGAGGCGGGCTTCAAGAGCAGTGGCCAGTGGCCAGTGGTCAGTGGCCAGTAAAACCAACGCGAGGGCTGGGCGCCGATCGCTGGCCACTGGCCACTGGTCACTGATCACTGATTTTTAGCGCTTGAAGAGATTCTGCAGGTAGCGGTCGTTGTAGACAGTGGTTGAGTTCTGCACGAACTCCAGAATACGATACATTTTTTCGCGCGAGTCGCGGCTCATCTCCTTGAATTGGATCGCCACACCCGATCCGGGATGGATACGGGCGACGATGCCTTCCGCGCTCAAGGTGCCGTCATCGATGGAGAAGACCAGCTTGACATTGGAACTGGGGGCCAGAATTTCGCTGGTTTCCACGTAACAGCCGCCGAGGCTGATGTCGATCAGGTTGCCGAAAATCGGTCCATTGCCAGGCTGAGGATGTAGTTCGATCGTAAGCCGGCATTTCATCCGCGTGTGCAACCGCTGATCTTTCTGCGAAGGTTGTTTTTGTTTCTCCAGATACATGCGGCGGTCGGCCTGGGTGAGGAGTTGCTCGGCATCATTGCCATCTTCCGGAGAAACAGCCAGACCCACGCTCAACGAGAGCATATCCTCTGCGCAAACATCGAAGCCCGCCTGCTTGGCGAGAGCGCGAAGCTGCTCAGCCTTCTTAGCCGCGGCGTCGGAGGCCAGTCCCGGAGCGATCACCACAAACTCGTCCCCGCCCATGCGGGCAACGTAGTCGTATTCGCGGCAGCTGTCTTTCAGCGCCTGGGCAAATAAACGCAAGACGCGATTGCCTTCCAGGTGCCCGAAGCGGTCATTGATCTTTTTGAAACCGTTCATGTCGCAGACCATGAGGGTGAGCGAGGTGTTGTCGCGCTTGCAGCGGGCTAATTCGCGGTCGAGCTGCAAGAACAGCGACCGGGCATTGGGCAGACCGGTAAGGTAGTCGGTGGTGGCGGAGCTTTCCGCCTGTTGATATTTCAGAGCATTTTCAATGGCCAGAGCCATCTTGCCGCTCACCGCCAGAAGGATGCGTAAATGATCGGAGGTAAATGCATCTTTCTCGGCGCGGTAAAGCGCGAGAACGCCGATTACGCCAGACACACCCTCCAGAGGCAAGGCCAAGGCTGAACGCAGAGTGCTGAATTTTTCGGGATCGTTGAGGTATCCAGGTTCCACCGAAGGATTCCCATTCACAATCGGTTTCTTGTTCCGCGCCACCCAGCCGGAAAGGCCATCGCCCACCGGAATCCTTAACGAGGCAAAGAGGCGGTAGTTATCGCCATTGACATATTCCGGGATCAACTCATCGCCGCGCTGGATGTAGATGGCGATGGCGTCGTAAGGAACCATGGGCTTGAGTTTTACGGAGAAAACGGAAAGCGTTTCGCTCAAGCTCAGCGATGCTCCCAGATCCTGGCTCAACTCAAACAAGGACTGGGCCTCCTGCCGGGCGGCCGCAATCGAGGATAGAAAGGTTGTTTCTCGCCCCGCGGAATCGGGAGCGGTCGCGTTTTCGAATCCGGCAGCCGGGGCCGGGCCGCGTGTAATCTTGAGCTCCGCCGGGAGCGCCAGGTTACCGTCTTGTGCCGATTTCGCACGCGAGAGATTTTCCAGAGAGCGGTAGCGATTCTTGAGAACCTCCACCACCTTCGGATCGAACGACTTGCCCGACTCTCCCAAGAGTCGCTGCATGACTTCATCGAGTGGCATGGCCCGCCGGTATTGCCGATCGGAAGCCAGTGCGTCCAGATAGTCGACGGCGGAAAGAATGCGGGCCCCGATGGGGATCTCCATGCCTTTCAGGCCGTAGGGATAACCGGACCCGTCCCATTTTTCATGGTGGGCACGCACGATCGGCACCACGGGATAAGGGAAGCGAACTCGTTCCAGAATTTCGGCTCCCACCACGGTATGAATCTTCATCTTCTCGAACTCTTCCGGAGTGAGCCGGCCGGGTTTCGAGATGATATGTTCGGGCACCGCGAGCTTGCCGATGTCGTGCAGCAGCGCGGCGGCATGCAGAGCTTCCAACTCGGCTCCCTTTATGCCCAGCTCTTTGGCTACTTCGATGGCATAGACGCGAACCCGCTGCAGGTGATCGTGGGTGGTCTGGTCCTTGGCCTCGATGGCCAGGGCCAAGGCTTCAATGGTTCGCAGATGCAGGTTCGCGATTTCTTCCACGTGGCGCTTCTCGTCTTCCAACTTGCCCAAGTACAGGCGGTAAGAACGGTAGATGAGATAAATTGCGGGGACGAACAGCAGAGAAGTTTCCCAGTTGAACGCATGGTTGAACCAGGAGATCGCGCCCGCAATCCCGGCACCGACCAGGTAGTAAGGGAAAGACCAAAAATAACACTCCACCAGAATCTTCTGGAGCGGCTTGCCTTCGCTGAACGAGATGACGATGGCGATGCATCCGGCATTGACAATGAAGTAGATCGAAGCGGTCAGGCACAAAAGCAGCGGGTGGCTAACGATGAGTGCGTTGCACAGAGGGTTGTGATAAACCAGATAGGCCAAAGCGGTGGAGAGGGTGCCCGCACAAACGTTGAACGTCAACTGCAAGGCGGAGGGCCGGCCTGGGTACAAACTCTGAGCCAGCATGGCGACTGCGCCGAGAGTCAGGGCCTCAGAGTAGCCCAGCTCCGCAATTCCCACCAGGATGAAGAGAAAGTTTACGGAAAGAGTGCCGGTAATGCCGGGAAGAGTGACGCGGAGCCTTGAGGCCAGAATGACGATGCCCAGGTAGCAGATGAACTCCGCGATGTTCTTGCTGCTCTGGTGAACGGCGGCCTGAAGCAGAGGCACCATGCCCGCGGCGATGACCAAGCCGACAAAGACCTGGGCCCTGACGGGCAGTCCTCTCCACGAGTTGGCGCTGGTGGACATGGTTTACGAGTCAATGCGCACCGCTCCTGCTGCCGGCGCGCGAGAGAACCCTAAACTCAAAGGATAAACAGCCAACAGCCTTAGCGACAGTGATTTGTGGCCCGTGCCGGAAACTTAGGTAATGCTTCGAGGTTACTGATTCGGGACAGTTTTCAGCGAAAGATCTCACGAAAGTCAAGCCCGGCTTCGGTCGGGCTTCAAGCGGCAAGAGTGAGCTCTGTCCCAACTGCCGAGGGGCGTTCCGTTCGACTGGGTCTGCTTGTGTTGCCGCCGAGTCCCGGCTAGAATTCCTTCGCATTCAGCAGGAGGCAAGAACACAGGAGGCAAGAACGATGGCGGCCGATCCGCTCCCACCTTTATCTGGACCTGTGCCCACGCCGGAAGCCGCTCCACTTTCGCAAGGCGAACGCCTCGTCGACACTTTCATCGCACCGTCCGAGACTTTCACCGATCTGCGCCGCAACGCGCAGTGGTGGCTGCCGTTTCTGCTGATGACCGTCGCGGGGTGGGGCCTGGTTTATGTTTCGGAGCAGAAGATCGGCGTGCAGAAGATAGTGGAGAATGAGCTGCAAGCGCGGCCCAAGGCTGAGGCGCGATACGAGCAGGCGACGCCCGAGCAGCGGCAGCAGCAGGTAAAAATCACTGGGATTATCTATTACGTCGCCATCCCCGTGTTCACTCTGGTCATTTGGCTGGTCATGGCGGGATTGCAGTTTGGCACATTCAAGTTCGGGGCCAACGCCGATATTTCGTACAGCAAGTCACTCGCGGTGGTGGTCTACGCGGGGTTGCCCATGGTGCTGAGGCATTTGTTGGCCATGGTTTCTGTGCTCGCCGGCGCTAGCGCGGACGGATTCACCTTGAACAACCCGGTCGCGTCTAATCCGGCATACTTCATGAACGCTGCCGACAGTCCGTTCTGGTACTTCCTCGCATCGCAAATGGATATCTTCCTGCTTTGGACGCTGGCACTGACCGCGATCGGGTTTGCCACCACGGGCAAGGTGAAGATGGGAACGTCGTTTGCGGTTGTGATCGGATGGTGGGTGGTGATCACGCTGACCTTCGCGGCAATATTTTCGTAAGGGTCATCGGCTTTTCCTGCACCAGCAAGGTGAAGCGCAATACAGCGATTGCCATCATTGCGGGCTGGTATTTGTTCTGAAAACTCGCTACTTCAGCCCTCGCTGCCCGATGAGAACGCGGGTAACGAAAATCGTGGTAGAACGTCTAACCCAGAACGTCAAGGAGACATGAAATGAAACACGGCTTGGTTGCATTGCTGTCCGCTTCTGTGTGCGTGTGTGCCTGTGTGGCTTCCGGACAGGCACAGACTGCGACTCCCTCTTCCTCTGCGATGGCAGCTCCTCAAACTTCCGCTCCGGTTAAAGATCCGGTCAGCGCGGCTCTACGCATCATGCTTCCACGCTCCCAGAACAACATTCTCGGTGCGATTCAAGCCATGCCAGCGGACAAGTTCAGTTTCAAACCGACCCCGGACCAGATGACCTTCGGACATCTGGTCTCGCACATCGCCGATACGAATTTCTTTCTATGCGCCAAGGCAACGGACGTTCCCGCGCCCAAGCCGGAAGAGGTCAAGGATACCGATTCGAAAGACAAGCTCCTGGCCGCGGCGAAGGCTTCCTTTGACTTTTGCAATGACGCGCTGAGCAAGATGGATGATTCGAAGCTTGGCGATAGCATTCAGCTCTTCGGGCCAAAACAGTTTCCCCGCGCCATGGCCGCACTATACCTGGCCAACACCTGGGCTGACCATTACGCGGAAGCCGCGCAGGATTTGCGTCTGAATGGGATTTTGCCGCCCAGCGCGCAGCCGAAAAAGTAACCGTTCGAACTCGCGGCTAATGCCCGATCTGGATAAGCCCCGTGCTTTGTGGCGGGATATTCTGGGCGGGATGCTGCGGGGCGCGCCAGCCGTCGAAGATTGAAACCTGGTGTACGCAGGAAACCGTGCAATGCGGCGCGCAGGATTTTTCGGTGAGGTATTCGCGGCGCATGTCGTCGCGGGTGTAGGTCGCGAGCGGGACTCCGGGATAGCCGCGCTGCTGCGAGCAGTAGTGCACCAGTCCGTCTTCGCAGATGTAAAGATAGCGGGCGCC
>PMXH01000448.1 GCA_003165855.1 Acidobacteriaceae bacterium
GAATCTCGTCCAGCGTGTAGCCCACAGCGAGTTTCGCCGCAATCTTCGCAATCGGAAAGCCCGTGGCCTTCGACGCCAGCGCGGATGAGCGCGAGACGCGCGGGTTCATCTCGATCACCACCATGCGCCCGGTTTCTGGATTCACGCCGAACTGAATGTTCGATCCGCCTGTATCCACGCCAATCTCGCGGATCACTGCAATCGAAGCATCGCGCATGGCCTGATACTCGCGGTCGGTTAGCGTCTGTGCCGGCGCTACGGTGATGGAATCGCCGGTATGCACGCCCATGGGATCGANNCCGCCGGTGCCGCCCAGCGTGAACGAGGGTCGAATAATTACCGGAAAACCGATCTTGCCCGCAAACTCGAGGCCGTCTTTTGTACTGTTCACGAGCGCGGACTTGGGTACATCGAGCCCGATCTTCTGCATCGCATCTTTNNTCGGTCATGATGGTCGCCGGATTGGAGTTGGCCAGCACCACTTGATAGCCTTCGGACTTGAGCGCCTTGCAAGCCTGCGTGCCGGAGTAATCAAACTCCGCCGACTGCCCGATGACGATGGGCCCGGAGCCGAGAATCAGGATTTTCGAGATGTCAGTGCGTTTGGGCATTTATGTTTTCGATGTTCACGGGCTGAAAATAATCATGGACCCTGGGTCCTTGTAGGCCGCCAAACCGCAACTGCTGGCCACGAAACCCCAAGTCGGCAACTCGTAATTTGTCGCGACCTTGCTCACCTGAATGGGAATGTCGCCTTCTAGCTGTGGCAGGTGAGCTGGATTGGGGACCTCTGCCCTCACGTGCAATGCATAAAATCCCGGAGGTATCACAGGAAACTTAAATCTTCCTTGCGAGTCGGACTCTGTCTGCCCAATGCTGTCTTCGGATGCCGGACCCTTCAGTGCAATTTCAGCGTCAGCCCAAGGATACTTTCCCTTGTCGAGTCCGGGAACACCAGAGACATTCTGCACTTCTGTGATTGGTCCGCCTGGCCACGTCAGACTTATTTCGGATGCACCCGAGCCATCGTCGTACACGTCAATTAGAGCAACCTCGCTGCTTACTCCGGCTCGTACTGCTCCGATGCTGTAGTTGTCTTGACCAAGTCCGATGGCGGCCTTGCCATCTTTCCCCGTGACTACCAAAGCGGCAACCTCAGAGTGAGGCGGCTTTCGGATGAACTCGTAGGCAGTGATCCTCATGTCCGGGAGGGCTTTTCCGCTAGGATCGTGGACAAAGACTACTAGGGTCGATTTCACTTTCACGTGCGTCTGGACTCTTGAACAAGCCCACGAGCTCTGAGCCCCTAGAAGAAGCACCAAGATAACGCTCGCCTCGGAGATGTGAACTCGGCGCATCACCCTTTCCACTCCTCCATCATCTTGGTGAAGTCCTTGAACAGATAATGCGAGTCATGCGGCCCCGGCGCGGCTTCGGGGTGATACTGCACGCTGAACAGTGGCAGGTTGCGATGCCGCAAACCTTCAAGCGTCGAGTCGTTCAGGTCGATGTGCGTCAATTCGACTTCGCTCTGGGCCAGCGAATCCGGATCGACCGCGAAGTTGTGGTTGTGCGCCGTAATCTCGATCTTGCCGGTCTTTAACTGCTTCACCGGATGATTCCCACCGTGATGGCCAAACTTCAGTTTGAAAGTCTTCCCGCCGAGCGCAATGCCGACGAGTTGATGTCCCAGACAAATTCCGAAGATCGGCATCCTTCCCATCAGCCGACGAATGCTGTCCACGGCATACGTACACGGTTCGGGATCGCCCGGGCCGTTTGATAGAAAGACGCCATCCGGTTTCAGTGCCATCACATCTTCGGCCAGCGTCTGTGCGGGGACCACCGTCACCCGGCAGCCTTCGCCACGTAACTTACGTAGAATATTCTGCTTAATACCGAAGTCGTAAGCCACTACATGAAAGCGCGCAGGCTCGTCCTTGACTCCGACCATGGCCACCGGTTCGTGCGAGCGTTCGCCAACTTCCCAAACGTACGGGCCCTTGGTGCTCACTACCTTCGCCAAGTCTGTCCCGTCCATCTTCGGAATCGAGTTGGCCTTCGCTACCAGCTTTTCCGCGTCGCTCTCGATGGTCGAAACCACGCCGCGCATCACCCCATGGTCGCGCAAATGCCGCACCAGTGCCCGCGTGTCGATATCCGACAGCACTGGCACCTTGAACTGCTCCAGATACTCGTCGGTCACCTGCTGCGAGCGCCAATTCGAGCTCACTTTCGAGAACTCGCGCACAATGAGACCTTCGATCCACGGACGCGTGGCTTCGTTGTCTTCCTGGTTGGTGCCGTAGTTACCGATCTGAGGGTTGGTCAGGACAACGATCTGCCCTGAGTAGGAAGGATCGGTGAAGATTTCCTGGTAACCGGTGATGGAAGTATTAAAAACGACTTCGCCGTAGCATTCGCCTTTGGCGCCGTAGCCTTTGCCTCGGAAGACTCGCCCGTCTTCCAGCGCAAGGATAGCTTGCATTCTCGCTCCGGGGAGTGGATTTTAGAGAGTTTATCAGGGATTGCGCCATCGGCCAAGCCCGGAACACGGCTTCTCCGATTAAATTTTCGGTTGCTTAGAATCTGCAACCATCCCGCAGAGATCACGGCCCAACCGCGGCCAGGATGTAGTCCGTCAGCAGTTTCTCGGTTTGCTCGTGCATGCCGCGGGTGTTGTAGTTTGTGCTGGTGATCACGACCGCCAAATCAAGCCCCGGAAAGGCCACAACTTTGTTTCCGCCATTGCCGCTCATAAAGAATGCCGGATAGCTTTTCCTTCCGGACTTGAAGGACTTGAGCCACCAGAGGTAGCCGTACTCGGTATCGTCATCGATGCGCGCGTGCGGCTGGGTCGAGGTATGCACCCACGCTTCGTCGATGATGCGCCTCCCCTGCCAACTTCCACCGTTCAGGTAGAGTTGTGCAATCTTCAGCAGGTCGCGGCTGCTCAGGCGCAGTCCGCCGCCAGTTTGCGGGACGTTCATCGGCGAATACACCCACTGTGCATCGGTGATCCCGAGCGGAGCGAACAGTTTTTCCTGCGCATAGTGGTCGGTACGAGCCCCCGTGGCCTTCTGCAGCACTTCACTCAGCGTGAAGACTCCGCCGGTGCAGTAGCTGAAATATCGTCCGTACGGCGGAGGTTCGATTTGCTCTCCCAAGTGCATGCGGCCCCGAATTGGCAGGTCGAGGATGAACTGGGCCCAATCTTCCACCAGATACATCCGCTCCTCGTTGCCTTGGGAGGCATCGTTCCAGTCGTCGCATTCGAGCGGCGAACTCATGGTGAGGAAGTCTTCCAGCGTAATCTTGTCCTTGCGCGGATCGGGGTTCTGCAGTCTGCGCGCATGCTCCGGCAGCAACTGCAGCACGCGCGCCTCGACGCCGCTCAACTGCCTTTCGCCAATCGCGATGCCGATCAGCGCATCGGTGATGCTTTTGGTGGCGGAGCGGGTATCGCGCAAGGAATTCGCATCGCCATCGAAGTAGGTCTCATAAACCAGCTTTCCATGCCGGGCGACTAACACGCTGCCGATCTTCTGGAAATCTCCGGCGCGCACCGCGGCTTCCATTGCCCGCAGCGGCTCGGGCGAGATTCCAGCCGACTCCAAGCTCGCTGTTGACCATCCATCCTTCCTCGACTCGGGCAACGAGGACGGCGCAGTTTGCGCCGCCACAGCCGCACTCCAACTTACGCAGATCAGCGCAATAAGAACAGTGGTCATCCGGCCCATCATATGGATTTATCCTCCCCGACAAAACGATCCTTCCTTGGGAAAGACTCAGCGCAGAGCAAAGGGTTGGCAACGCGGAAAGAACCGAGAACATAGGGAGCGGAACCAGCCACGGATCGGACTAGCGTACTCTGCCCAACTTATCCATCGGCCAATAGCCAAACACAGCCTTGCCATAGATATAGCTCTGGTTCACCGGACCGAAGTCCCGGCTGTCATTCGACATCGAGCGATGATCGCCCAGCACCAGATAGCATTCCGGTGGCACCACTGTCTCGGGATATGACCGTGAATCGGCATAGGCGGGGGGAACGTAATCCTCGTCCAGGGCCTCGCCGTTCACGTAGACCTGTCCGCCGTCGATGCGGATGCGGTCTCCGGCCACGCCGATCACGCGCTTGATATAGCTCTTCGAAGGATCGCGCGGATAACGAAACACCACGATATCCCCACGCGAAATCGGCTCCAAGCGGTAAACGAATTTGTTGACGAAGATGCGCTCCTGGTCTTCGAGAGACGGCATCATGCTCGTACCTTCCACCTTCACCGGCTGATAAATGAAGACAATGATGAAGGCTGAGATCGCCAGCGAGAGAATCAGGTCGCGCAACCACACTCCCAAGCCGGGGCGCAGGCGTACACCGGACTCTGCGGCTCCGGCCACTGCCAGCGGGAACGGCTTTGTCGGACGGATCGTCGAATCTGGGCTGGGAGGTTCTGGCATGCGCTTTTCTATTGTATACAGATCATGTCAGGGCGGCAGCTAGTTGTGCCGGTATATCGAAAAGCAGGGTAAAATAACTGAACCTATGGAGACATCTATGACGCCGACCCGAGCGCTTCCGCGCAACTTCGTCCACCGTGCGTTTACCCTCGCTTTGCTGTTATTGGTTACGCTGACCATGACTTCTCTCTGGGCCGCTCCTCAGGAAGAAGGAACAGGCATCCCTGCCTACAACGCCGGCCCGCCGCCGAAAGGGACGAAACTTCCTGCCGTCCTCACCAAAGATCAGCTGTGGGGATCCGACGCGCAGTATTCCTACCAGACTCATGCTTATGAACTGGCGTCAAGGATTCCGGCTGTCCTCCACCAGCAGCCCTGCTACTGCTATTGCGACCGCATGGGCCATAACAGNNAAAGGCGAGTGGAAGCAGATCGACCTGGAAACGGCCGCGGCGATCAACTAGTACCTGGTACCTAGAAAGACCCTCCGGATGCTTGGCCGACCGGCGTTCTGCTCGGTACTCGCCACTCGGTACTGCTTGCGCCGAATTGCTCTACACCCACCCTTTGAGTGATACTTAAGTATCGGCTCTTCGTGTTTCGAGAGCTAAGGAGTCCCTATTACGACGAGCACAGGAAAAATTCTCCACATGGCTCAGAAGGCTACCCCAAAGAAAGCATCCGTCGCCGACGACCCGCGCATTGCCCAGGCCCTGCAGAATTACGAAGCCGGGCTGCGTGCCTTGCAGGAGCACAAGTTTGACAAGGCGAAGCCACTGTTTCAGAAGGTACTGGCCGGCCCCAGCAAAGAGTTGACGGACCGGGCCAGCATTCATCTCAGCATCTGCAACCAACACCTTGAGCGCCCGACCACGACTCAGTTCAAGACCATCGAAGAGCACTTCGACTACGCCGTCTCTCTGATGAATGTCGGAGATTACATCACCGCCCGCGAGCACATCGAGAAACTGCTCAAGCAGGCGCCTAAAACCGACTTCGTGGTCTACGGCCTGGCCGCGCTCGATTGTCTTACAGGTCATGTGGAAGACTCGCTCAAGCATCTGGACGAAGCGCTTCGCCTGAATACAACTCTGCGCTACCAGGCGCGTAATGACTCGGATTTCCACAATCTGGCTGAAGATCCTCGCTTTACCGAGCTGTTGTATCCGGATCCCGCCGCCGAATCGTCTCCCGAGGAACCGTCTTTCCCGGAAGACGAATCTTTTTAGGACGGCAACCGAGACTCTTCGATGGCACCCAGAATTACTGAGCTATTGTCTCTGGAGAAGGCCACGCGCGAGCGCGGCGTCCGGGTTGTCGCCATCGGGGGCGGCACGGGCCTCTCCACTCTGCTCAAGGGACTCAAGCGCTTCGCTCTCACTCCGGCGGAGATGCCCGTAGCTCTCCCCGGCATGCCCGTCATTCGTGACCTCTGCGCCGTGGTCACGGTCAGCGACGACGGCGGCTCCAGCGGACGCCTGCGCAAGGAACTCAACATGCTTCCTCCCGGCGATATCCGCAACTGCATCGTCGCCCTCAGCGAGGATGAGGCCTTGCTCTCTCAACTCTTTCAACACCGCTTCGACAAAGGATCCGGCCTCGAGGGGCACAGCTTCGGCAATCTGTTTCTGGCGGCACTCACTTCCATCACGCATGACTTCTCCGAAGCCGTGCGCCTGTCTTCCGAAATCCTGCTCACCCGCGGTCACATTCATCCCGCGACCACTTCCAATATCGAACTGGAAGCGCTGATGGAAGACGGCACCCGTGTGCGCGGTGAAACCAAGATTACCGCCAGCAAAGTTCGCATTCAGGAACTCTTCCTCGTTCCCGCCGATGTCGATCCTTTACCGCAGACGCTCGATGCCATCGCTCGTGCCGATATCATCAGCATCGGTCCGGGGTCCCTGTTTACCAGCCTCATTCCCAACCTGCTGGTGCATGGCATCGCCGACGCCATTGTCAATTCGCCCGCGACTAAGGTCTACATCTGCAACCTGATGACTCAGGCGAACGAAAGCCTCGGGCTCACCGCTGCCGATCACATCCGGGCTCTAAATCGCCACGCCCACCGGCAAATCTTCGACTATGCCCTGATCAACCGCACGCCCGTTTCTGTAGAGTTGAAGGCGAAGTACGCGCTGGAAGGCGCCTGCCAGATCGTCGCCGATCTCGATGCCATCGAAGCTCTGGGCGTGATCCCGGTTCTCGGAGATTATCTGGAAGAGGCCGGCGTCGCCCGCCACGACACCGCCCGCGTTGCCAGCGACATTATGCAACTTACAACCCAGACCATTGACGCGGAGCGCAAGACCCGTTCCCCCGGGAAGGTCTGAATCAGGCACGCCTCCACTTCTTTCTTTTCCACACGTATTGCTCTGGCTAGAATGTGCAGGTATGAAACCGGTAAGATATCGTGGAAGATGAAAATGAAGACTCAGANNGAGGAACCTACCGCGGTCCTGAATTTTCTCGTCCTGAAAGACGACAATGGCAAACCGGTTCGAAGCGCCATCGTGATCATGCACGCCGTAAGTACGAGCGGCAAGCAGGGCAAGGGCGGAATCGAGGTAAAGACCGACTCCGATGGCAAGACCAGCTTCGACGGCATACCCTACGGCAAACTGCGAGTGCAAGTGATGGCTTCCGGCTTCCAGACCTTCGGCGATGACTATACCGTCGACCGAGCCACGATGGACTTCACCATCAAGCTGAAGCGTCCGTCAAGCCAGTACTCTATTTACCAGGACCATCCTGCGGAAAGGAAGGACGACAAGAAGGACGCACCGCCTCCCGATCCAAACGCCAAACCTCAATAGAGCTGGGTTTAACGTTTTGTATGGCAGAAATATAATTTGCTGCTGGATGTCGACTCCGGCTGCCGAGTAAAATCTTGCCCATGCCATACCTTCTCAAGACCGAGCCTACCGTGTATTCCTTCGGCGATCTCCAACGTGAAAACACCACCATCTGGGATGGAGTCACCAATCCCGCCGCGGTCAAGAACCTGCGCGGCATGAAGACGGGCGAAGCGTTGGTCGTCTATCACACTGGAGACGAGAAGAGCGCGGTGGGAACCGCGTCCGTTGTGTCGGTGGACGCATCGGACACCAAGAATCCTCAGGTGAAAATCAAGGCTGGCAAGCCGGTGGCCAAGCCGGTCACGCTGGCCGAAGTGAAGGCAAATAAGTTGTTTGCCGATTCCCCACTGGTGCGGCAGGGCCGGCTGAGCGTGGTTCCCTTAACCGACGCTCAATACAAGTTTCTCACCGGCTAATGATCTTGCCCGACGCTCAACCTTCAATGTGCGCGCGCGTCCCTCCGGATCAGCGCGTGATCCACAAAGAAGCCGAGGCCGATTGCCAGCGGAATGACGCCGAATGTGGCCGCGATCATCGCATCGGGTTCCTGACGACCGATCAGGATGAAGGTCACGATATAGCCGATGGCTCCGGCCACCAATAGAATTCCTGAGCGCCGCGACCGAGCCGATTCCGAAAGCTCCGGCTGCATTGGCACATCCACTCCCCGCGCAATCGCCGCCAACCGCTCCTCGCTGCGCAGCTTGCGTACGCGGAAGAACGTGTACATAGCCGCTATCGGGATTCCGAATATCATCACCACCGCCGCCAGTCCCACAAAGTTGCCGTCCATAACCCCTCCTGATGCCGGCGCTGGGTTGATCGCAGCGCCGGTCTCACCAGTAGTTACGGATGCCTGCGGGAAAAGTTCCCGCGTTGTATTCGCCGCAGGCTGTATCTTGGGTTCCACCTCACTCCAGATTGGCATGTGTATTGGGATAGAACTTGGCGATCATGCGCCCCGTCATCAGTCCGCCTTCGTATTCGGGAATGATCACCTCATCCGCGCCCGAATTACGCATGGCCTGGGCGTAGCGGGATTGCCCGGCCCGAGTAATGATGCGGGCCTTCGGATTCAGCGCCTTCGCCGTCACCGTGATGTATAGATTGTCGGCGTCATTGTCGATCACAATGCAGACACCGCGTGCGCGCTCGATTCCGGCGGACTGCAACACGTCGTGCCGCTTGGCGTCGCCCTGGATCGCGAGCACTTTCTCCTTCAACAGTTCGCGGCACAATCCCTCGTTGGTTTCAATAAGCACAAACGGAATCTTCAAGCGGCTAAGCTGGTCCACCACGGTTCGGCCGACCTGCCCGTAGCCGCAGATGATGAAATGATCGTGCAGTTTGTCGATGCTGACATCGTTCACCATGGTTCTCCAGGCCTCCATACCTTGCCGGTTGAAGATCGTGACCGCTACCCGCTCCGCCACCCAGATTTGAAAAGCAAACACACCGCAGTAAACGAAAATCGAGAAGAGCTTGGTGACATTGTGTACGCGCTTGGGGTCGATTGCGTGCGGCTGGATCATCCAAAACAGGGCGTCTTGCCAGGCCAACCCCTCTAGTCTGCGGTAGACCAGCACACACATCAGGCTGAATCCGGCGAACACTACCAGCGGCAGCCACAACCGGCGCAAGAACAGCAGCAGGATTCGGGCCATGGGGCAGAAATACTACAGCAAGTCTACCCGCATAGCAACGGGGATGCCGATCCTCAAAAAGCGATTACCCGAATCGTCTTCTTGAATTCCCTGGAAAGGAAAAGCCCACCTTCTGCTGGGATTAGCCGGAAGGTGGGTGGGCAGAGCAAAGCGCTTGCTGATCATCGTGAGTAGAGCGCGGTCAGTAGAGCGCGTTGAGTGGAGCGCACCGTGGCAATTCAGCCGCAGCGCACCCCGCGCAAACTCTAATCGAGCTCAATTGAATAGATTCAAGGTGTTGGTGGCATCGTCCACGTAGTAAAGGCCTTGCCCCGGGACCGGTACCAATCCGAACAGAGCGCCTGCGCCCGGCGGGTTACCGCTGCTGTCCAATCGGACCTTGCTGATCTGATTACCGTCAGGAGTAGTGGTGACCAGGTAGCCATTGTTTCCGTTTACCGTCAGGATGTTGCCGCCCGAAGAAACGGTCAGGCCTAGAGGATCGTTGAGGCTTCCACCTTGTGTAACCGTAGCCCCGGTTCCGGCGGACGTGACGCGGAATATCGGATCAGGAATGGCAGCGATGCGGTTGTTGAGGCTGTCGGCCACGTACAGCGTGTCTGCATTGCCGCTGAGGCCCACGCCGGTCGGCCCGATCACCAGCGCCGCAGGATCAGTCCGCTCGGAAAAGCCCGAGCCTATCACGGTGATCGCCTGCAAGGTGGGTATAGCCTCAAACAAGCCGGTAAGGGTTAGCCGCGTTACCGTTCCCTCATGCACTACACTTCCGCCCGCTGCTACGGTTCCGTTCAGGACGTTGGTGACGAACAACTCCGCGCTGGCTCCCGAGTCCAAAGCGGTCATGTCCCACGGACCATCAATCAGCGAACCGTAGAACGTCTCGACAACATTGCCGTTACTATCCAGCACCAGCAGACATCCTGCCTGAGCGGTTGCTGCCGTTCCATCGGTGGTGGGCAAGCTGCCTACGATCACCCACCCACTGCGCAGCGCGGATAGAGCGGTCGTCAAGCCCACGCCGCCTGGGCAGGGACCGGGCAAATTGGTGGCATCGATCTGAGCGAATAGTGTGTTCGTGCCATCCGGAGCAATCTGCACGATGGTTGTGCCTGTACCTTGCAGGTTCGCGCTGCTGTTGAAATTGCTGATCAGGATGTTTCCTTGAATCAGCGAACCCTGACTCTTCGGCACGCGAGCGATGCCATAGGGGTTTATATCGCCGTTGGCCGGAACTGTGGATGCGACGACGCTGATGCCCGGCCGGTTGGAGCGGCCTCCTTGGGCATGGGCGCCGAGACCGCAGACCGCGACCAACGCTACGGCCGTAGCGCAAGCTTTGACCTTGTTAAATCGCTTCATGACTGTCCTCCTGGAAGTACGAGTTGAATGGGGCGGAACGGCGTGGGGATAACCGCACCCGCGCAGGGATTAGTCTGGGGTGCGGGAGGCTGTAGATTGTCAGGGGCTTGTCAGCGAATTGTCAATTTGCTGTCACTTCTCGCGATTTTTCGCTGCACACGCGGTTGATCTCGACCGGTCAGCGAATCAACTGGCGCAACTCGCGCCGCAGAATCTTTCCCGAGGCCGTCTTGGGGACAACGTCCACAAAGTGCACTTCGCGCGGCTGCTTGTAGTGGGTCAGCCGGTCTGCGACGAAGGCACACAACTCTTCTTCCATCTTCTTGCAAGTCACAAATCCATCGCGCAGTGCGACGAATGCGACTGGAATCTCGCCTGCCGCCGCGTCCGGCCGGCCGACCACTCCGCACTCGCGCACCGCCGGATGCTCCAGCAACACCGCTTCCACCTCAGCCGGCGCTACCGGGAATCCTTTGTACTTGATCATCTCCTTGCGACGGTCCACGACTCGGTAGAAGCCTTCGCTATCGCGCGTGACAATGTCACCGGACCAATACCATCCGTCGCGCAGCACGGCCGCAGTGGCTTCCGGCTCTTTCCAGTAGCCCTGCATGAATTGCGGACCGCGCATCACCAACTCTCCCGGCTCGCCCACGGAAACCTCTGCCGTACTGCCAGCCGAAGCGGCCAGATTCTGCTGCCCCATATTTTGCTGCCCCAGCACCCGGCATTCCGTCTGCGCCAGCGGATGCCCGATGGAATCCGGCCGGTAAAGCTCCGGCTCCAGATACCCCACGTGCGTCACCGGCGACGCTTCGGTCATGCCATATCCCTGGCACACTAGGATGCCGGTCAGCGCGGTGAATCTGCGCGCCAGGTCGGGCGCCAGCGGCGCGGCTCCGGACTTCACCCAATGCACTCGGTGATTCCTGGGAAACAGTCCTGCCTCGGCGGCCAGGCATAGCGCGTTCATGGCGGGTGGTACCACGGGCATGGTGGTGATCGATTCCTCCGCGAGCAGCGCGATCAGGTGTCCCGGGTTGAAGCGCGGCATCAGCACCAGCGTGGCCCCCAGCATCAGAATCGGATTCAGCGCCACGTTCAGTCCATAAATGTGATACAGCGGAAGAAAGCAAAGCAGGTTATCCGCCGAGTTCAGCATCGCCGCACCCGGACCGAGTAGCTGATAAACGTTGGCCACCAGGTTGCGGTGGGAGAGCATTACCCCCTTGGGCAGGCCGGTGGTGCC
>PMXH01000530.1 GCA_003165855.1 Acidobacteriaceae bacterium
TATTTGTTTGCGTTCTGAAAATGTAACAGGCAAGAGGGCCATTCACAGTGCGGCCGTGATGGCCTCTTGCCCTGTGGTACTCCAGTTGGCCCTCTTATCTCATGCTTGATGGGCTACGGTCAGTGACGAATGAACATACGATGGTTGTGCAAAAGTCCCATGCTCGCCATAACACGCTTGCGGCTTTCCTGGGATCGCTCTCTGGCGTGCTGGAGCATTTGCTCAAGTTCACTGTGAATTTCGGTGATGCGCTGGTTTTCACGCTGCAATTCTTCTTCGAAGGTGCTGTGCGTTCGCTTGGGATGCCTGTCCATGTTCCTCCATTTGAAGGGCAGAGACGCAGAAATTAATCTTTCCGCCTACGTTCCCTGCCCACCCACCTTTGAGGCTTGGTGAGGAAAGGCCCTCATGCGAGTTAGCCTGCCGCCTCACCTTCCATGAGATAAGTTCTCCCAGCCAATTGGGTGTCGTCTGTGACAGATGAACGTCCGGGCTGTGGATAATCAGACAATCTGGATGGGTTCATTCTCCGTACCGTACCTTCTTCCGCAAACCCGGCACATGGGAAAACGCCCGAAGGTTGTTAGCATCAAAATCAGCCCCAAAACATCCAGTGAAGGTTTGCTCTTCAATGTCTATTGGCATTTCCGATCCTCCTTTGGAGTGTTCGGTCGGGCTCGATTTTGCATGACCACTACGAAAAGAGCCAACTTTGAGTTCCGGCAAGCTCTACGTGCTTAGAGCACGCCTCGTCGTCGTTCGCCACATGGTTGATCCGTGATGGACTGTCCTCCGCTTCGATGCAGATTGGGAATGGCTTCATCGAATGGGAGGCACTGATAGGCTATCAGGCGGCGTCGCCATCAGCCGTTCCAGAAACTGGTTTCGTTTTCCAATCCCTGAGTGCGGGACCCGCCATGGCTCCGATCAATGTCATTCCGAGTGCAATATCGAAAATGGGGGAGAAGAAGACCAGCACTCCGACCGCGAAAAGGGGAATAATCGATACCAACTTTGCGTGTTGAATGACGTATGCAAGGACAAGGAGCAAGAAAGCCGCTGGAAGCACTGTGAGACAGCAATAAAGCGCGTCGGTGAAACCAAAACGATGCCTGAAGACAAAGCGCCCGACGCCGAGCAGAAACAGCGCACCTCCGAGTACAGCTATGATCCAAGGTCCCCATGCAATGTTCCGCGAGGTAGATTCGTCTGAGATCATTTGCGTATTTCCCCAATCCACGCCGTTTCCGATCCGCGATGCGGCAGCGCGCTAGGATGCGGTTCTGGTTGGTCTAGTCGCGTCGCGACAATTTGCACTCTTGAGTGCTGTCTTGGAACATGTGGCCGTCAGCGGACGAATTCTCCTCCCGCGCAGTCCCGGTTAATGTTTTCCCGTCGTTAGAAATAGCAAGGTCGTAGACCTTATCCCTATGGCGGTGTTGCTTGACTCCGCTGCCTTTCCAAACTTCATCCGCGGTTACAGTGAATCTTACGTTTCGACCGCTAATTTCAAAACTGCGAAGACCGTTGCTTCCCTTTACCTTGATGCCCGATCCACTCTGGATCACGTCGAAGCCTGAGCTTAAGCGAGCAGACATCGGCCCCAATATTTCAATAAACTGATCTTGCGAGTACCATCTACCGTCAAATTGTTGTTCCAGCGCTTTTACCCGTGCCGCTTCAGAGGCAACTTTCGCTGCTGCATCGGTGACGGTTTTCTGCTGTTTGGCTTCGAGCGCGTAGATTTTGTCCTGAATCGTGCGCGCCTCTATGTCGGATAGTTTGAACTGTTGGTAGAGTTTCAAGTCGCTCATCGCACCCGAATAATCGCTCGCCGCTTCCCTCGCGAGCGCCAGATTGTAGCGCGCTTCGGGCCATTGCGGAGCAAGGTCTGCGGCTTGCTTGAATTCACCCGCAACCTGTAAACAATCGTCGTGGCTCTTGGCATCCTTGAAGAGCGTTGCTCCCATAACAAAATGTTTCCGGGCTTCCTCTGGAATCGGCGGCTGCGTTGTCGCAACACTGTATTTGTCAGCAGTCGCCCCAGTTTGGCTGACGAGAGACGGAGTAGCCACGCAAAAGGCAGCTAAAATAAGGAGTAAGTAGGCTTTCATCTTTTCACCTCAATAGATAGGTTTTAGTTGACGGGCTGTATCGCCGTGGCACCTGTTTGATTCGAAAGTGTCAGTCGCCAAGAATGCACAACTGTTCCGCTATTGGGGCGCGGATACGCCAATCGCCCAAACGACGTGATCCATGGTAATGGAGAAGGTCAGACCCAACGAATTGTAGCCCATAACAATTCCAGACCAGTCCTTGAACTGGTTGCCGTAGGCGCGCCTGACATCGAAAGCTGAGGAGCCAAGAGTGATTCCATCGGCAGTTTGGAAGGCAACTTTGACTGGAAGAATACCTTTCCAATAGAGATTACCCAAGGTTCCGCGTTTGCGAGGGAAGGCAGTTGCCGCAACGGCCGTGACGGTTGGCGCTGCGCCCCGGTCAAAAGAAATCGAGAGATTCTGGTCGGGGTAACGCCACGTCGCGCCCGATATGTTATCAGCATTCGTCCAACCGAAGGGTTTGCCGAGCAGGCTCTGTACCTCATCCATGCCCATGCCGAGCCGGATCGGCCCGATACTTTGGCCCGGGATAATCGCGGTGTTCTGCATCGCAGCTTGTCGTTTCTCTGCGTCAGCCGCTGAAGCCTTGTCCCTCCCCGTCGCCGCCCCTGCCAGCATCAAAGTAACTGCCAACGCCGCAACATATTTTTTCACCGTGACTCCTTGAGCACAGATTTTGGAATTTAGAAGTACTACGTGCAGGGAACGGTCCGGACATTCGTTCCCTTTGCATCGTCGGCTTCTTGGCAATAGCGGGTTCCGTTATCTCGAACGCACTGACGCCAATACAGACCTTCTTTCTGCCACATCCACACCGAACACGAGTCAACGGCGATCCCCATACTGGACACAAGCATCATTCCCAACAGCACCACTATGAATCTCGTTTTCGAACGCAACTTTCTGATGATTGTCATTTGTTGGAGCCTTTACTCTTGCGAGAACTTAACACCATTTCTCATCGTGTTTCTAGATCGTGCGGGAGTGTTCATCAATCAAGTGCGTCTGATACTGTCACCCAGTGCGTATCAGGGATACGGTACAGAGGTAACGTGATCTCGTTTTTGCGGGTTGGTGGTGTGCTGCCGCAGAGTTTTCCAAGAGAAAGTAGGTTGAGTGATTCACGAGCGAAACTCTTCTGACGCCCTGTCAAATTACGGTTCCTTGGTGACGAAAGGCGGCGGCGGCGGGCGGCGGGACGAAGCTTCGGCGCTAGCGGCCGGTTTGGACTTCGCGTCTGTTATCGCCTGTTGGACAGTGCGGGTGCTGGTGAGGACTTCGGGCGCTTGTGCAGGAAGTATCTCCTGCACTTTCTGGCTAGGCGTCTATTGGCTCGCGGCCCTGCTGGTGGATGCGTTTTGGCCAAATGACATGCTTGCCACATGAGCGAAAATAAAGACTGCTGCTGAAATCCTCAAGGACTTTGTCCATTTTTTACTTTGAGCGTATCGGCACCCAAGGCGCAGGCACCGGGCTGGAATGGGAAATAAAAGGCTGTCGTTACCCTTGTACCCTTGTGCCCGCACCACCCTCTCCATACAGTCCAAACACAGTGGGCCATGCCCTAGGAGAACTCAACATGAAGAAGGTCAGCACGTTGTTGACGATACTATCTTTGACCGCCATCAGCTTTGCACTTACGGCAACCACATCTACTGCGAAAAGCCAACGCAATGCAGAAGACTCGGTAACGGCTAGTGTTCAATCATCTTTACAGGCTCAAACCGTGGTCGGCGAAAGATACGACGCTACGTTTTCCCAAGTGATCGGGATGACAGATGCCCATGCGGACGCTTGCGCGTACAACCGGGATGTTTGCTTGAAGGGTTGCGACGGCGCAACATCTTGCTCAAACCAATGCTGGATTAACTACAACAACTGCATGAAACAGTAGTCACTGATGCATTGGTGACCAAGGAGCCAAACCCTGCGACCCTGATGTCTACCCGCGCGGTGACTGTTAGGGGCAGGTAGGTCTTTCGATTCGCCTTTTTGAGGAGGCATTTCTTGATAGACGTCCGCAGATTTGCACGTTTCCTTTGTTTCGGAACTCTAGCCGTCACATCGGTACTCGCGGGCTACGCCGTCGCATACGGCGGAAACCACAGCAAGTCCGGCCCTAAGAGTTCAGACCCGAGACTCGACGGCCCCCGTGACATGAACTATGACCATCTGATCGTCGCGGGTGATCGTGTCGGCCCCGTGAAGATGGGTGGTCTTGTGAGCGACGCAGTGCAGCATTTGGGCAACCCGAGCAAAGTTTTCCGCAGCACCTTTCGCGGCCCCGGCTACTCCTCCGATGAGGTCTATTACTACTACAAAGACGAATGCGTCGAGTTCACCTGGGAGGACTCCGGCCTCAATCCCAAGATTGAAACCGGTTTGCGAGGAATTAATGTGACCTGCGACAAATGGTCTACTCCCGATGGACTGCACGTTGGGTCACCCATGCAAGAGGTCAACAATCACGTCGGACAATATTGCCCCTATAATCGTCCAGATGGCTCGATGATCGTTGCTACCAAGCAGGGCATCTGGTATGAAGCTAAGAACCGCAACAGCCCCATTACCATTATTCGCGTGATGCCCGTGACGGATAACTGGGGCGGCATGTGCAAAGACTAATAGTTCGTTCTCCTGACATATTTGAGAGTTCGCCAGAGGTTGCCTTGGACGCCTTGCCGAGCTCCCTCTCGACCTCGTCCAGGTCGACGAACGTGCGGCGGACTTCCTCCGCCAGCGCGGAATTCTTCTGGAGGAAGTCGGGGCCCTCTGTTCTCATCCGCTCGAAGACGGGCTTGAGAACTTCGAGGTCCCGCGGTAGCCAGCGCCGCGTCGACCGGAGCACCCAGACGCCGTCCTCCTGGCCCCATCGCCGCTCGCGGTCAACCTGGCGGAGCTGGCTTTCTTCCCTCGCGACGATGATCCCGACCGCGCTGCGGCGTTCCTTCGCGTCGCGGATCAGCTTCCTGATGTCGCCTTCGGTGATAGTTGCCTTGTCTTTGTTGTCAACGATGATGCGCGGCTCAAGCGGCGCACCGCTCGGATCACGGTAGGCGAGAATGAAATCTCCGTTGCGAGGCAGCTTCTCGCTCACGCAGACACCAGCCCAAGTCCGTGCTTCGTCAGCGAAGCTGACTTCTTCCAGCTTGCCAACACGGGCGACCTTCGACATCTCGGCTTCCAATTGCTGGTTGCGCTCACGAAGTTGGGATACTTCTCTGAGGCAATCTTCAACCCGGCGACTGAGGTCTGCATTCTGGGACTGCGCTGCGAGAAGCTTGGCTTCCGAGTCCGCATGGCCTAACTGAACATCGAGCGCGTGCAGTTCCTCGGCGACTCGTGCTGCGGACTCAAGCTCCCTGATCCTCCCGCTGACCGTCCGAAGCTCGTCCCTGTGGCGCTGTTCGATCTCGGCGGTGCGCTTGGTGAGTTCGGTCTCGAACCGAGCCCATGCGGTCTGGTGGTCGTTCGTGTGTCTCTTGCTGAGCAGTCTGAAGGCTTCCTCCGCGCTGAGTTGCGCTACACGTGCGAAATCCTTCACACCGAGGCGGTCGAGAACCTCAGTTCTCTTCAGCATGCCTTCGCCCAGACACAGCGGGCATTCGATGTTTTCCGTCTGCGGCAGAAGACCTCCTTCTTTATCGGGCAATCCGTACTCCAGTGATCGCTACGATCTTGACCGCCTCGCCCTTGACCCGCAGCGGCACCTGCTTCTGCGCGTGAACCGTTGTTTGTCTCACCCTCACACTGTACGGAGCTGGCGGGGGAATCGTCCGGTCTTGGAGGGAAATCTTCGGTAACTGCGTCCGGCTTTCCGGACGATTTGGCGGCGCGATTCGTAGACTGCAAAAGGGGAGAGGAATTGACGATCCGCGAACTCATCGAGGAGCAGCGACGGCGGATGGGCCCCGGCAAACCCGTGGAGAGGTTCGCCGCCGCCATGCTGATCCCGGCGGTGCTGGCCGAGCGCCTAGCAGGATTGGCGGACCGGCAGGTCGGGCAGCTTCTGCTTGACGAGGTTTGGCCAGGGCTGAGTCCCCTGGCTCCCGAATCCACGATCTGCCTCCACGCCGCGGACCGGCTTCGCGGCCAGATGAAGCAAAGTCCGACTTGCCCGAAGTGCGACTCGGAGATGATCCGCCACATCGGGATCGACGAGCCCGACTTTCTGAAGTGTGCCCTTCTCAATTGCGGACTTCGGATACAGGAAACGTAGCCAACACACGAGGAGCATCGAGCGAATGAAGAGAGCAGCCCTGTACGTGCGCGTCAGCACCGTCGACCAGCACCCGGAGACCCAACTGCACGATCTCCGGCAGCTCGCCGCCCAGCGCGGGCTTCAGATCGTCGGGGAATACGTGGACCACGGATTCAGCGGAATGCGGGCGCGGCGGCCCGAGCTCGACAGGATGATGGAGGACGCCCGCCGCCACAAGTTCGACGTTCTGGTGGTCTGGGCGTGCGACAGGCTCGCGAGGAGCACCAGGCACCTGCTCCAGACGCTCGACGAGCTCTCGGGGTTCGGCATCCAGTTCCTCTCGCAGCGCGAGGCGATCGACACCGAGGGACCGCTCGGCAGGGCCATCATCGTCATCGTGTCGGCGATGGCGGAGCTGGAGCGGTGCATCATCATCGAGCGCGTGCGGGCAGGGATGCGCCGCGCGAAGCTGGAGGGCCGTCAGATCGGCAGGTCGCGGCTGGACGTGGACCGGGAGCAGGTCGTCACAGACCGCCGCTCCGGGATGTCGCTGACGCAGGTCGCCAAGCGCCACAACATTTCAAGGGCCTCAGTGTGCCGCCTGATGAAGGGGGCGAATGCTGATAGCTCTCCTGCGGTTCTGCCCGCAGGGGAAGACCTCCGGCGTAAGGCTCAGCTTTAGTGGTGACGCAAAATGAATCACGACATCGACCATTTCTTCGGGGAGGAGTATCACGGCAATGACGCTGAGAGAGAACATCGAGAAGCACAACCCGGACGCGTTGTTCCTCAGCCAGTACGGCGACGCGCTCGTCGGAATGACCCTGGGGGACCATCCCGTCGCCGTATACGACTTCGACCTGATGGTCGCACGATTCAGGAAGCTGGACTGGTCCACTGAAAAGACGCGCGATGAGGCGGAGAAGTGCATCGTCAAGAATTTCCGGGCGGTATACCCGAAGCCCAACTTCCCCGTGATACTTCGCAGAAATGTCCCTGAGCACAAGGATCAATGAGCCAAGACATCGAGATAAGGGAAGCCCAGAAAACTCGTCGAAGCGCACGCGCCGACCAGGTCGGCAAGGTCTTCATCGTCGTCGGTCAGGAGGTTCGCCAGTGCTTGGTCTGTGAATGTGTGTTCACGCGGCGGGCATCCTGTGAGCATTCAACGGTTCCCTGCATGCCAGTTATCGCCATGAAGGAAGTAAGGTAAGGTTTGCCGACAACCCACCCCAGAATCGTCGGCCTCACTGCGACGGCTTGCTCAGGGCTATAATTTCACGCACGGATGGCCCTTACCTCTGGCACGAAGCTCGGACCCTATGAAATCCAGTCACCGCTGGGCGCCGGCGGCATGGGTGAGGTGTACCGAGCCGTGGACACGCGTCTTGACCGTACCGTCGCCATCAAGGTTCTGCCGGCGCATCTTTCCTCTGATCCGGAACTAAAACAACGCCTGGAGCGGGAAGCCAAGACGATCTCCTCGCTGCAACATGTCAATATCTGCACGCTCTACGACATCGGCACTCAGGGCGACACGGATTTTCTGGTCATGGAGTATCTGGAGGGCCAGACTCTGGCCGACCGCCTGCAAAAAGGTCCGCTGCCAGTCGATCAACTTCTGAAGATTGCGACAGAAATCGCGCAGGCTCTTGAGAAGGCGCATCAACGAGGCATTATCCATCGCGATCTGAAGCCAGCGAACATCATGCTGACACAAGCTGGCGCCAAGCTAATGGATTTTGGACTGGCAAAACCGAAATTGCCAAATGCCTCGCAAGCTTTGGGTACGTTCACTCCCTCCACGCCGACGATGAACCTCGCTTCGTTGACGTCGGCTGCGTCCCCGCTGACCCAGAAAGGTTCGATCGTCGGGACGTTCCAATACATGGCTCCGGAGGTGTTGCAGGGAGCAGATTCCGACGCCCGCAGCGACGTCTTCAGTCTGGGCTGCGTTCTCTATGAAATGGTCACCGGACGCCGCGCCTTCGAGGGCAAAACCCAGCTAAGCGTGATGAGCGCAATCCTGGAAAAAGATCCCGAGCCGCTAGCGAACGTGCAGCCCACTTCACCGGCGGCCCTTGACTACACAGTGCGGAACTGTCTCGAGAAAAATCCTGACGAGCGCATCCAGACTGCGCACGACGTCAAACTGCAACTGGCATGGATTGCGACCTTCAGTTCGCAGAAGGGTGCTCCGACCCTGCCTCCGCCTTCCAAGCCGCGCTCCAAGTTGTGGCTTGCAGCCATTGCGGTTCTCACGCTGGCGACGATTGCGTTGACTTTGGCGCTGGTGTGGCCTGCATCGCGGCGGCGCGTGCTGCGAGTGAATCTTCTTCCGCCCGACGGAACGCGATTCGAAACGCTCTACCGAAACGGAGCTCCAGCGCTTTCTCCCGACGGCACGCAACTCGCGTTCATCGCTCAGAAGGACGGCAAGAATGGGCTGTGGCTTCGGTCGCTCGATCGGCTCGAGGCCACGCCCGTGCCCGGCACCGACGATGCCTATTTTCCCTTCTGGTCACCCGATGGCACGGCCGTGGCGTTTTTCATGCGGGGCAAGCTGTGGCGAACGGATCTGAACGGCGGCTCACCCACCTCGATCTGTGACGCGCCGGAAGCCCGCGGCGGATCCTGGGGGCGCGGCGATATCATCATTTTCGCGCCGATGTTCGGAGGGCCGATTTTCCAGGTTCCCGCAGCCGGTGGAAAGCCTAAGCCGGTCACCGGCGTTCCCGTGGCCTCCACCAATGTCTCGGACCGGTGGCCTTCCTTCCTCCCCGATGGGAAACATTTTCTGTTTCTGAACAGCCCTTACGGCAACGCGGGTGATCAGAATGAAGTTCGCCTGGCTTCGCTCGACGGCGACACCCAACTGCTGCTGCGAGGAAAATTCTACGGCGCACACTATGCCTCCGGGCGTTTGCTGGCGGTTCGCGACGGCTCGCTTCTAGCCTGGAAGTTCGACCCTTCCAGCGGCAAGATTTCTGGCGATCCAGTAACCGTCGTCGATAAGGTCGCATCTGACGAAATCACCGCGTTGTCCGTGGTTTCCTTTTCGGCACAGGGCATGTTGCTCTACCAGTTGGGCACGGGGCCGAATGGCGATCGCCACCTTTGGATGGATGCCGCGGGCAAAGTGCTTTCCCAGCTTTCCGAACCTTCAGTCTATGGCCCTATTCGGATTTCGCCCGATGGTTCTCGCATCGCGACGCCGGTGATGAGCCAATTCGGCAACTCTCCGCTTTGGATCTGGGACTTGGCCGGAGGAACCCGCAGCATCGTCTCTGCGGCCACTGAATATGTGGATGCTTCGGTCTGGTCGGCGGACGGCCGCACTCTTTACTTCGATTTCTTCAAAACCGTCTTCCATAACGAACTACACGCGGTGACGGTGGACGGATCTCAGCCCGAGCGCGTTCTGATCAAGTCCGACCGCGACGTCATGCCCCAAGATGTGACCGGCGACGGAAAGTGGCTTCTCTATGAAGAGGCCAAAGCAGGTGACCTCGCGAATGCCGAGTTGAAAGCCTTTCCGCTCACGCCCGGCCTCGAACCCTTCCGTGTGCTGGAACCGGTGGATGACCTGGGCAACGCCCGACTCAAGCCCGGCTCCAATGACTGGCTGGCCTATCAGTCGAGTGAATCTGGGCAATCACAGGTCTACCTCACGCGCTTTCCTCATCCGGGAGCGAAGTACCAGGTCTCGAAAGACGGCGGTACGCAGCCAGTTTGGAGCAAGGACGGCAAAACCCTCTACTACCTTGATTCTTATAGAAAGCTGACGGCCGTAGATATTCAGACGCATGACCAGGCGGTGCAGATTGGCGCGGCCAAACCCTTGTTTACGACCCGCATTCGCCACTCCATTGCAACCGAGGCGTACGACGTCGCCCGCGACGGCAGATTCCTGGTGGTGGACTCGATCACCGAGAGCACAGCGCCGCTGGTGCTGGTCACAAACTGGGACGCGGAACTGAAAAAATGAGCCCCACTGCGCAATCGGAAATTTAGAGAACTTTCGTTTGGCCTGCGGGGGAACTCATCCTGGATAACGGGCCACCCTTACCTGATCCGATAAGGTAAGGGTTGCCGACAAGGACTAAGCCGCTGGCGCGGCGGACGCTACCGCGTGGTGAACCAGGAAAGTTCAGGAACGACTGACATAGTGTGGGTCATAGGGAAAGGAGATTCCTGTGACCCGTTTACGCAAGATGATGCTGGAGGAACTCCAGCGTCGCAACTATTCTGCCATCACCACACGCAATTACTTGCGGGTGGTGACCGAGTTCGCCAAGTATTTCGGCAAGTCTCCCGACAAGCTCGGCCCCAACGAACTTCGAACCTATCAAGCCTATCTGCTGACGGAGCGCAAACTGACGCCCGGCACGGTGGTCAACCGGGTAGCGGCGCTGCGGTTTTTTTTCGTCAAGACACTCAAGCGGTATCAGTTTCGCGAGTTCTTGCCGTACCCCCGGGACCGGCGTCGGCTGCCGACGGTGCTGAGCCAGGAGGAAGTCTCGCAGCTGATCAATGGCGCCGGAAACCTGTTTCGACGGACGTTGCTGATGACACTCTACGGAACCGGCATGCGACGCGCCGAACTCGCGCGTCTCAAGGTCGGCGACGTCGATAGCCAACGGATGATCATCCGCGTGGTGGAAGGCAAGGGCGGCAAAGATCGTGACCTGCCTCTGAGTCCGGCTCTATTGGAGACGCTGCGAGAGTATTGGCGCTGGCGGAAGCCGAAGCTCTACATGTTCCCCACACGCACTCGTGGCCGGACGCTCGATCAGCCGATTTCCGACAAGACCGTCTGGATCGCGTGTAGCGAAGCCGCGCACCGGGCCGGCATCCGCAAACGGGTCACCCCGCATACGCTGCGCCACAGTTGGGCGACCCACTTGTTGGAGGCGGGCACCGACCTGCGCACCATCCAGGTTCTGCTCGGGCACGGCGATCTGGAAACTACTGCCCAGTATTTGCATCTGTCACAGCGGCACTTACAGGCAGTTACGAATCCGCTGGACAGTCTCTCTCTATCCAGCACCGAGAACATCAGCCGCAGTTTTAAACGGAAAAGCGAAAAATGACTCGGCCCACCTTCGAGGTGGCCGACATCCTTCGCGCGCAGGGTGATCGCTTCCTGGATCGCTATCGATCGGGCTTTGACTTTCAGCAGCTCAAAGCGTTTCGTGCCATTCTGCGCTGCCGTACCGCTGCGCTGGGCGGTCATCGCGATGCCTGCCCGAGCTGCGGTCATCAGGCTATCTCGTACAATTCGTGCAGAAACCGGCACTGCCCCAAGTGCCAGACCCAAGCACGCGAACGCTGGCTGGCGGCCCGCGAACGCGAACTCCTGACTACCAGCTACTTCCATGTCGTGTTCACCGTGCCCCACGAACTCAACGTGCTGGCCTTGGAAAACCCGCGTTTGTTCTACGACTTGTTGTTCGCTGCCAGCGCACAAACCTTGCTGGAGATCGCCATCGATCGCAAACACTTGGGCGCCGAGATCGGCATGATCAGCATCCTGCACACTTGGGGACAGAACCTGCTTCTGCATCCCCACATACACTGCGCCATTCCTGCGGGCGGACTTTCACCAGATCACCGTCAATGGGTCCGCCCACGCTATGCTTTCTTCTTACCCGTGAAGATCCTCAGCCGCGTCTTTCGCGGCAAGTTCCTCGCCCGCCTGAAACGTCTGCACAGTCGCAACAAGCTATGTTGCAACGGTCCCGCCGCCGCTCTGGCCGATCCGCAGCAGTTCGCAAAACTCATGCGCCGTCTGCACCGCCACGACTGGGTTGTCTATGCCAAGCCCGCCTTCGGCGGACCCATGCAGGTGTTGCGCTACCTCGGCCGTTACACCCATCGCGTGGCCATTTCCAATCATCGCTTATTGGCCTTCGACCAAGAACGCGTCACCTTTCGCTGGAAGGATTACGCCCACGGCGGCAAGCATGGCAAGATGACCCTTGCGGCCACCGAGTTCTTACGGCGTTTCTTTCTGCACGTGCTCCCCAGAGGATTCGTGCGCATCCGTCACTTTGGTTTCCTCGCCAATCGCTTTCGCTGTTCCCGCTTGGCACTATCCCGACAACTGCTGTCCAGTAGCTCCTCCACGCTGGTCGAGGCTGGAACCTCCCAAGCTTCGGCGGAGAGTTCTTCTGTCTGGCATTGCCCACGTTGCGGCGCGGCCATGATCGTGATGCAGAGATTTACGGCTGCGGAATTATCAACATGCTCTTACTTCGATTCTTCATAGCTCGTCCACCGCTATCGACCCGAGGATGTGCTCCGGCACGCGGACGCACGCGTGTGTCCGATACTTCTCCACTGCCTCTCAAGCAACTTTCCGCGTGCGCTTTTGCTCATCTCAGTCGCCACTCCGACCATCCCGATGGCATTCCCACCAGGCCTCATCGCTCTCCCCAAGCTCTGTTCAGATCCAGGCTGCCGTTGAAATCCCATAGCGCACCGCGTCCGCCGCAAACGCCAGCGGCTTCCTCCTAGTCTCCTTATCGAAAACGCCTCGGACCGAGATCCCGCTCCGCCCCCGCAGTCTGCCCCCGAGGCGTTTCCGATCAAGGCTAGCGACAAACCGCCCAGAATCGATCACATCCTGTGACATCTTGCTCCGCAAGGCTATAATTGCGCACACAAATGGGCCTTACCTCAGGCACCAAACTCGGGCGGTATGAGATCCTGACTTCCGCCGGCGCTGGCGGCATGGGTGAGGTGTATCGAGCGCGGGACGCGCGGCTGAACCGTGATGTGGCCATCAAAGTCCTGCCTGTCGCGTTTGCCAGCGATCAGGAGAGGTTGCGGCGCTTCCAACAGGAGGCGCAGGCGGTGGCTGCGCTTAATCATCCCAATATTTTGGCGATTCATGATTTTGGCGAGCACGTAGGCTCGCCTTACATCGTCACGGAATTCTTGGAGGGCGAGACCCTGCGCGTCCGCTTGGGGGCGGGGGCGTTGCCGGTGCGCAAGGCTAGCGAGTATGCGGAGCAGATCGCACGCGGGCTGGCGGCGGCGCATGAGAGGGGCATTGTTCATCGCGACCTGAAGCCGGAAAACATTTTTGTCACGCGCGACGGGCGGGTGAAGATTCTGGACTTTGGCCTGGCCAAGCTCACACGTCCGGATGCGGCGATTTCTTCCGATGCGGCGACACTGGCCTCGCAAACTGAGCCGGGAATTGTGATGGGCACGGCTGGCTACATGTCGCCCGAGCAGGTGAAGGGGCAGGTTGCGGACCATCGGTCAGATCTGTTCAGCTTTGGGGCGATTCTTTACGAGATGCTTTCGGGCAAGCGCGCGTTTCGCGGCGAGACTTCGGTCGAGACCATGAGCGCGATTCTGAAAGAGGATCCGCCGGAGTTTGCGGAAACGAACCGGACGGTTCCGCCTGCGCTCGATAAGATCGTGCGGCACTGCCTGGAGAAGAATCCCGAGGAGCGGTTTCAGTCGGCGCGCGATGTGGCGTTTGCGCTGGGAGCGCTGTCGGATTCGGGCAGCGCCGCAACGCCTGTGGTTAAGGCGGTAAGCGGAGCATGGGGAAAGAGGTTGCGCATCGCAGCCGAAGTGTCTCTTGTCGCTGCTGCCATCGCCCTGAGCGTTCTACTCACACGGCGTTCTGAGAAACCGGAACCCAACCTGCAAGCGGCAATTCTGCCGCCGCCCGGCGATGGCTTCTGGTCGAACATCACACAGCCAGCGGCGATTTCGCCGGACGGAAAGTTTCTCGCCATCATTGCCATGCGCAACGGCCACACCCAGTTGTGGTTGCGACGGCTGGATCAGTCCGACGCCCAACCCATTGCGGGCAGCGAGGACGCCTCAAATCCTTTCTGGTCGCCGGATAGCCGCAACATCGCATTCTTCGTCCCAGGCAAGCTGAAGAAGGTGAATGTTTCCGGCGGCGGTGTCAGCGACATCTGTCCGGCAGGGGCATTTGGAATTGGGGGAGCGTGGTCGGCGCGTGGAGTCATCGTTTTTGCAAACTTCGGCGACGCATTAAGAATGGTATCGGACGGCGGCGGCACACCTGAATCGGTTCCCGGCGATGAATTGCCGAGTGACTCGCTGTCTCAGATGTGGCCCGCATTTCTTCCTGATGGAAAACACTTTCTATTCTTGCAATGGAAATATCCATCCTTTGGTACGCCAGATGACAATGTGTGGATCGGTTCTATCGACGGGGAAAAGTCAAAACGGCTTTCGCTGACCTCGACCAACGCGCAGTACTCGGAGGGATATCTGTTGTTCAGCCGAGACGGCGATCTGGTCGCGCAGAAGTTCGACCTCGGAGGGTTGGAACTGATTGGAGCTGTATTGCCTGTGGTGAGACAGATTCAATATCACACATTTCTGCATAACGGCGCGTTCACGGTTTCATCGAACGGCATCATGGTTTATGGAACGGCGGGAACCGGGGTCAATAGCCAGATGGCATGGCTGGACAGGACGGGGAAGACGATTGGGACGTTGGGCGAGCCGGGACTCTTGATTCGGCCGTCCATTTCACCCGATGGAAAGCGAGTCGCTGTTGGTATTTCGCCAAGTGATGCGCGGGAGAAAATCTGGATTTATGACGTGGAGCGAGGCACTCGCATTCCTCTCGTAGGCGAGGAATCCGGCCCAAACTTGTACCATCCTATCTGGTCTCCGGATGGCAAGCAGATCGTATATCGAGACACCGTGGGAAAGGATTCGACTCTCGTCGTGCACAACTCTGACGGCTCAGGAGAAGAACGGCGGCCCGGCGGAATGCATTTCGACCTCATTGACCCGAGCGACTGGTCCCCCGACGGCCGCTATGTTTCCGTTGAACTGACCAAGTTTCGGGGCCGCGGGAACTGGCAGAACGTCCTTCGTGTGGCGGAACTCAAAACAGGGAAAGCCATATTCGATATCGATGATGCGAGCGGGGGCAAATTCTCCCCTGACGGGCATTGGCTTGCTTACTGCGATGGAAGCAGTGGACAAGTGTATGTAACCTCGTTTCCCGTACGAGGAGCCAAGATTGCCGTGGAATCCGCGGGCGCAGGCGATGTGCGGTGGCGTGGGGACGGACAAGAATTGTTCTACGTAACCGATGATCAGATGATGACAGCCGTGCAGGTACATGAATCAGCGCAGGAGTTTCGGGTGCTATCTTCTCAGCCGCTATTCCAGTTGCAGCTTCCAGACAATGTCGGTTTTTATGATGTCACGCGCGACGGCAAGCGTTTCCTGGTGAACGTCAGGACATGGAAGGAGCAAACCAAGCCCCTGATGGTCATTACAAACTGGACCGACGAACTACAGAACTCCGGCAAGTAAATCTTCCGCCGAAGTGTCACATATCCCTGCGGCCTTCCATCGCTTTCAGCGTGGTGATCTCGTCGGTGTACTAGATGTCGCTGCCGACCGGCGCGCCCATGCCGGTGCGCGTGACTCTTCACCCGGCCTATTGAGTTGTTGCACCATACCGCGGGAGCTTCGCTCCGACGGAGCAGAGGAACTTCGCATTCCGGTCGGATCACGGGCAACTCTGAAATTATGATCCAAGATCGACTCCTGGCGAGCCATCAGTCGGCTTCGAGGTGATCGCGACGGGCAACGTCGTAAGGCCGGCTGTGCAGAATCCTCTATTAGCGCTCGTGCGTCCGTCGGATAGGTAATGAGAAACGTTAGGGCCCTATCGGGANNGTGTGGTCGGGGCAGTTTCGATAGGGTCGTTTGAACTGAGCCGCTAGCGTTTGCGGCGGACGCGGTGGGCTATGGGATTTCAATCCGTCCGTGCCGGGTGTAGGGCGTCTCTAAAGCAAGCAACCGAGACGAAGGGAGAGACGGCGTTGTTCTTAAACATCGCATTGGAGTCTTGACCGGTGACAGAAAGGGTGGTGTTTGGGGGACTCCGTCGCTGCGTGAGCAGACGAGGGCATGGCGTGTTGGAACACACCTACAACAGACGTTGATCGAAACAAGTTGCGCCATCGGTATCTCAGGAGGAGTCAAGGCTGCACCTCTGGGAATCAGGCATGGTCAGGGCCGATTGGAAATAAAGCTGGCTGTTGGTCAGCCGTTCAATAGTGAACATGGGACCGGCGCAAACCGGACAGCGCAGATGGGTTGTTGTGTCAGCCTCGCTTGGGCAGTGCGCGCTGAGCAGATTGCGGCAGCGTGACAGCATATCGCCACG
>PMXH01000312.1 GCA_003165855.1 Acidobacteriaceae bacterium
GGGTCGCTCTACTTTGCCAATGGCGGCCTGGCCAACTTCGCCAGTGCCAGCGCCATCGCCATGTCTCAAACCAACATCAAGACACCCTACACCCAAAGCTTCAACTTGACGATCGAGCGCGAACTGATGCCGAACCTGGTCGCTTCCATTGCTTATGTCGGAAACAACTCAAGGCACACGTTCGCGGGCACTCAACCCCTCGCGGCTCTTGCTATATCCAGCAATAGCAATCCCAGCGGTGAACAAGGCTCGGTAGCCTTCCCCGGCATATCCACTGAGAACGCGATGGAGATCTGGATCGGCGAAAGCATGTATAANNTCCAACTACGACGTCCGTCACCGCTTCACGTTTAACGGCAATTACGATTTGCCATTCGGCGAGGGCAGGAGATACCTGCACCAGGGCGGCGTATTGGAATATCTTGTCGGCGGCTGGTCGGCGAGCGCCACTTGGCAAGCGCAAACGGGCATTCCCTTCACGGTTGGTACGGGCGGCAATGGATTCCAGTCGGCCTCCGGCCTTCTGCAGGTTAATGCAATCCGGGTTGGCGATCCGTTCAAGGGCGGTGGCACCCCACTTGCCGCGAATATTGACATGCAAGGTGTACCGTGCCCGGCCTCGGTCCATAACAGAACAAACTGGTATAACCCTTGCGCGTTCGTCGATCCGAAGCCGGGGAGTAGTATTGCTCCCGGTGTCCTCCTGACTGACGAAGCCAGTGCCATTGAATATGCCGGTGGAAAGGCAAACCAGATCCATGGGCCTGGATATCAGCGCGCCAACATGTCATTGTTCAAGAACTTCAAAACCTTCCGCGGCCAATATGTGCAGTTCCGCGCGGACGCCTTCAACCTGTTCAACACACCGTCCTTAGGCCAGCCCGGCGACGAGAATCTTGACGCGACCGCTGGTCAGATCACGAACCCTCAGTCGTTCCAGAACTACACGCCCGATGCGCGCTTCTTCCAACTCGCCGCAAAGTACGTGTTCTAGTACCGCAGGCAGTCTGCATCTGAATTCGACTGCAGTTTAAATTCAAAATCTCCCGCTGGCGTGAAAGCGCCAGCGGGAGATTGTTTTTTGGCAGCAATCGGTGGGCTTTCTCTGTTCGCGAAATACGGAATTAGTTGGCTCAAGTTGCACATTTATTTGCATCCTTTCACGCGCTCTTCGAAAGTCGGGCCAAACAACAAACGGAATAAGGCCAGCTTCCTAAGCTCGCTTCTGCAGATTTCGTTTCCGAGGGCGCTGCGATGCGTTGCCGCGCCACAACAGACCCCAGCTGTGATCGACCTTTCGCAGCAGTGCCCGAGATTCTTTAATCTCGTGCTCAGCCACGCACTCGAGGGCTACTATGGCGCGCCGCGTCAGGGCGGCAATCGAAACGCCGCGAGCTGGCGCATGGTTGGCATAGCGGCACCACCGCTTCGCGGACGCGCGCAGTACGACGAGAGAAAGGGCGCCGATTCATAAGAGAGTGAAAGCGGTAGTGGTGGGTGCCGGCGCGGCCGGAGGGGTTGTTGCCAAGGAACTGTCGGCTGCGGGCCTCACCGTCGTGCTGCTCGAGCGCGGCAAGTGGTACACCGCAAACGACCACCGAAAAGACGGTCTGCGCAACCAGCGCACCACGGTGCTGGGCAACGCGTTCGGACCAGGCGATGAAGGTAACCCGGGCGTCCTTTGGGATCCGAAGACCGGACCTCGCACCCGGCTGCCAAGCGATGGCGACCACCAGAACGATGCCGCCTGCGTAGACGGCGACACGTTGAGTTATGGCGTGGCGCTATATGCCCCAGGATTTTCGCATGCGCTAAATCTATGGAGCGCCGGCTGAACTTGGACCGACAACCCTGGGATGGTTTCTGGCGGAGAGGGAGGGAGCCGAATTGTCTCCTGATAAAGGAGTTACGTGCAAGTCTTTTGAAAATACCCCCAATAATACATCTCTCAAGCTGAGGCCTTGTATCAGCAGAAATGCCAACGAAACCGAGAAACTGAATTATTCGTTCTTCCCGCCGAAGACACTCCTTTGCATCGCAATCGGGTGAGAACTAAAAGCAAAAATTCGGCCAATGCCTTGGAACGCGATTTGGCGGAGCTAGCCCCGACATCTGAAAACGGAAAGCTATCCGATGTGACGAGATTACGAATTCTCCGCTCCAAGATCACTCTGGCGCCTGCGCTCGATGAAGGTTGGTCATTGGCTTCTGAGAATTGAATCTTCTCAGGTGTCAGTGCGCACAACTGGCCGTCCCCCGCAGTTAGGTGCAGGGGCGAAACTGTATCCGCTGATGCGCTATCAGTGGTTTACAGCGAAGCGAATTTTGCCAATTCTCCAGAACCACGATCAATTCGTGCACAGCGAAATAAGCAAATGAAGTCTCTTTCGTGCAGCACTCCCCCGCCCCGGTTCTTGACTTTATCGTACATAACATGTTAGCTATGAGTGACATCGGGTACCCCAAAATCGCCTGATCTTCCCTGCGGAGGTACTTCCCCATCAGTGATAGGGATCAATGAGTCCGTCGGACCCTACCGCCTTGACGCTGAGTTGGGAAAAGGCGGCATGGGTATCGTGTATCGCGCCCATGATTCTCGCCTTCTGCGCAACGTCGCGTTGAAAATCATTCGTCCGACATCCCTTTCACCGGGCACGCGCGCTTCGTTCTTCCGCGAGGCACAGTTGGCGTCCTCGCTCAATCATCCCGGGATTGTGACCATATACGACGTTCTTGAACACGAGGGGGTGGATTGCATTGTCATGGAATACATCGACGGTGCGTCGCTCAAAGAGGCAATACCCAAGGGCATCGATCCGGGAGACGCAATTCGCCTC